>JAITES010000079.1 GCA_031281925.1 Treponema sp.
GAAGGCGAATTCTGGGAGAGAGCCATAGAACTCTACAGCCGGGGCAAGGAACTTTACCCCATCGAGCCCCGTTTTCCCTGGGCGCTGGGGAATCTCTACTTCGGCCGCAGCCTCTATACACTTGCATGGGAGGAGTACCGGATAACCGAAAACCTTATACCCGATAACCCGGATATACTCTTCAGACTTTCCCGGACAGCCGCATACCTCAACGAAGATCTGGTTTCCGTGGATTATCTGGAACGGGTTCTAGCTATCAACCCCGACGATCGGGAGGCGATCAGCAATCTGGGCTGGATGTACTACAAGGTTCACCGCCTGGTAGAGGGTCAGCAGCTCATGCTCCGGGCCATGGAACGCTTTGGGCCGGATTCGGATTTTGCCATGACTCTGGGGACGCTTTATGCGGATAACTTCAACTATGACGAAGGGAAGAAGTGGTACCTTGAGGCAATAGCCGGGGGCGAAAGGGCGGGAGACCGGGTTTTTACAGCTGTGGCCCACTATAATCTTTCGATCCTGGAAACCCGTTTTTACCGCTTTGGTCCCGCCTTTGACAGAACCAATTCCGCACTGGCAAGCCAGGACAGGGCTTCCGGGCATCTTGCCAGGGGAGAGGCCTATCTTCGCCAGATGGATTTTAACAAGGCCCTGGAAGACTATGAGGCGGCCTACGATAGTGATACCTCCCCTCTCTCCAAGGTTAACCTGGCTCAGGTCTATCAAATTTCAGGACGCCTGGAGATGGCCCGGCTCTATGCCGAAGACTGCCTTAAAGGGAGCGACCTTTCCTGGATGCTCAACTACGGCATAGATCCGGTACGCTACCGCCGGGATCTCCATGAGATCCTCTATAAAACTTATAGGGGCCTTGAAAAGTCGGAGGCCTTCAAACCCTCAGGAAGCCTGTCCGAGGCTGCCGGGAACCTCATCCGGCGCATTCATTACCGCTTCAAGTATGAGGTTCACCGGAGGCTTTACAAGAAATACTGTCTTCTGGGCGCCGACGCATACCGGGGAGAATCTTTTGCCGGCGGAGAACAGCACCTGGACGCGTTGATCCAGTATTACAATGCCTTTGAAGATTATCCCCAACGCGCCCTCAGCTACCTTCGCCGGGCCAGGGACTTTGAAACGAACATCATCCCCGCGGCGTTGCCCTCATATAAATATGAGGAAGGCAAGCTCTTCAAAAACCCTGCCCAAACAGCAGCCGCGCTGGAAGGTTTCGATCCTGTCTGGGAACAGGATATGATTGCGGATGCCTATACGGATCTGGCAAAATTTTCCCGCGGCTCCCAAAGGCACGAGGCCGCCGAAGAACTCTATGCCATCAACCGGGGAGGGCTCAGACAGGAAGGGCTGCGGCTTCCCGCGGAGATCAGTGTTCAGGCCGGAGAGCGGGCCCTGACAAATCATCTGACAAGGCTTGTAAAGAGATCAGGTGTCGAAACTGTTGACGGCGCCCGTTACAGCATCAGTCTTGAGCTGTCTCTTTCGCCGGGAGACTACGATTACAGTATCCGCTGCGAATTACAGGACAGAAGCAGAAATGTAACGGTTCTCCGCCGCAGTTTCCCCCTCCCCTCTCTTTCAAAAAAGGATCTTGCCGCGTGCATTCGTGCTATCGGTGATACAATTTTTACGGAGGAGTAAAATGAGTGAACAGAAATTTGTTTCCGCTCTTACTTTCGCCCTCGTTGTTATCTTTTGCGTTTCCGCCCTGGTCTATGCCTGGTTCAGCATCTTCCGCAAAACGCGGAACAAGGCCGCGGGCCTTCATGAGCGGAACCGGAAAAGCATCCTTTTTGACGGCGGATTTGCCCTCTGCACGGCGCTCTTGGGCTTCTCTTTTATAAGCCACTATCCCTATAACCGCTACAACTTTCTCCACTGCATGATCTACATCTGGTGCGCGTACCTGGGTTTTGTACTGACCCGCCATTGCGGAAGCAAAAGGCAGAATAATACCGGCCTTAAAAATGCAGGCGGACAGAAAACGAAGTTCTCTGCAGTATCCCTGTTTTTTGTCTTCTTCTACCTGTTCTTTATTCTTTTAAAGCTTTTTACGTTTACCGACCGGAATTTCTACCTCCGCCTGCCCTTCAATGTCTGTAACATCGCCCTGGACATCATCGTGCTCAGGCTCTTCTTCAGGAATGACATGCTTGATAACTATGCCCTTACCCTGGGTTTTTTGGGCGCCGTGATGAACTTTTTTATGGGCGCCTGGCACAATGACAGTTACAATCCCTTTGTGCTTATTCCCGGAGAACTGGGCTTCTACTATCCCCAGGTTATAGAGGCCACGCTGGTACATTCATTCCTGCTGAGTTTCTGTATCTATGCGTTTCTTACAGGAGCCATTGTCCCCAATCCAAAAGCCATGGCAAAGAATTTTATCTGGATAGTGCCGCTGTTTGCGGTGTTTGTGTTTACAAACCAGATATATGAAGGGGACTATTTTTTTACAGGAACACTGCGGGATACGCCGCCGCTTCTTCTGGCAATCTACAATGCCATGCCCTTTGTTTTTGGCGTAAAGATAGGCGGCCGCCTCTTTGAGATAAACATTCTTCACGCTCTTGTAGTGATTGCGTTAAGCTTTACGGTGATGCTTGCGGCGAACCTGCTGCTCCTGAAAATTTACAGGATGATCCACAGGGCGAACCTGTTGCGGGCAGATTCCGCTTAGTGTCTATCCATAAAGCCGGTTACCTTACAGGCAGACTCTATTTAATTTTTTCGAGTATTTCCGAAATAACCCTGTCGGCGTCCTCATAAGATACCTGGCAGGTTCCCACCTGATGGTGCCCCCCGCCGCCGTATTTAAGGAGAATGCTGCCTATATCCGCTGTTGCGGTTCTGTTGGTGATACTGTAACCCACGGTAATGGCGGCGTTACTCTTGTTCTTGCCGTCTACTACCCAGATGGATACATTCTGTTCAGGGAACAGGGTGTAGAGAAGGAAGCGGTTTCCCGCAAAGATATCCTCTACATTCCGGAGATCTACCAGCACCACATTGCCTTCAACCCTGGAATGGGTCTTTATCATTTCCCGGAAGAGGGAATCCTGTTCAAAGTAGACTTCCAGCCTTTCCTTTACATCGGGCATCTGGAGGATCTCGTCTATGGTCTTTTCACTGCAGGCCTTGGCAAGTTCCTTCATTAAATCGTAGTTGCTAATCGTAAATTTTTTGAAACGGCCCAGACCCGTACGGGGATCCATGATAAAGCCGAGAAGCACCCAGCCTTTGGGGTCAAGAATTTCATCCTGTGTCAGATTCCCGGAATCCACCTTGTCAACATACTCAATCATCCGGGAAAAACGGCCCAGATTGGCATCCCCGCCGTAGTAGTCGTAGACTACGCGGGCGCAGCTTGGAGCTATCCGGGAGACTCCTTCAAAGTAAACCTTGTTCCCCAGCCGTTCCGATTCGCTGGAGTGGTGGTCAAACCAGAGTTTGCAGCCGGGGATATAGGGAATATTTGCCAAAATGTCGCTATCGGTAGCCTTTACAAGGCCGTCCTGGATGTCCTTGGGATGAACAAATTTCCAATCATCAATAAGTCCCAGGTAGAGAAGAAGTGCGCCGCAGGCCAGACCGTCAAAATCGGAACGTGTCAGTAATCTCATATCATTCTTTCCTTTCCAAAATAAGATCACTTTATAAAAAGTGTTCTACTTACTATAATATCTATATGAAATACAAAAAACCAGTATGTTTTATTGTTTCTCTTGTTCTTTTATCGGCACTTTTTGCCTGTACCTCAAATTCTTCCCTGCGATCCGGCTTTGGAGGCCTGGGAAAGGCCGGAGATCCGGCGCCTTTTATGGGGGATGTCAGAACCGGAACCCTGTCCAACGGGCTTAGATACTTTATTCTGGAAAATTCCCGTCCAGAAGGCCGGGCCTACCTGACCCTTGCGGTAGATGCGGGCTCCGTTCTGGAAGAAGATGATGAACAGGGACTTGCCCATTTTGTGGAACACATGGCCTTTAACGGCACCCGCCGTTTTCCTGAATCGGAACTGGTGAATTACCTCCGCTCCCTGGGTATGCGCTTTGGCCCTGAGGTAAATGCCCACACCAGCTATGACGAAACGGTTTACGGCATCGAAGTACCGGTGGAAACCGGGGACGACGGCCTTAAACGTATCCCCTCAAAGGCCCTGGATGTTATGGATGACTGGACCTATGCAATCACCTTTGCCGAAAAAGATGTGGACGATGAACGTTCCGTTATTATGGAAGAGTACCGTTCCCGTCTGGGCGCCATGGACAGGATCAGGCGGAAGCTCCTGCCTATTCTTTACGAGGGAAGCCCCTATGCGGCGCGCTATCCCATAGGTCTCCCCGAGGTGATAGAGGGGGCTCCGGCAAGCCGTCTTGAAGGCTTCTACAAGAAGTGGTACCGGCCCGATAATATGGCCCTGATCCTGGTGGGGGATTTTGACGCCGCCGCGCTGGAAGCGGAACTTCCCTCTCATTTTACCGCGCCAAAGGCGGAAACGAAGCTTACGCGTCCCCGGTACAGTCTTCCTGCGCCAAAAAAAGGAGCCTTTAAGGCTCATATTCTTACCGATCCTGAACTCACTTTTACCAGGGTAGATATCTATTTCAAACGGCCTCCGGCAGTTCCGCCAACTACTTTGGCCGGCTACCGGAACGACATTATCGATTACCTTATCGATCACATGCTGAGCCTCCGTTTTGACGAGGCTTCTTCGAAGAGCGAAACCCCATACGTGGGAGCCGGAGCGGGGAATGTCCGTTACGGCTTTGATTCCCGGTACTATGTGCTCATGGCGGAAGCCAAGGCGGACAGTGCCGGCGGATACTTGACTGAGGCCAGCCTGGAAGCCCTGCTCCGGGAGAAGGAGAGCATGATCCGCTATGGTTTCAGCGCTGCGGAACTGCAGAATGCCAAGACAGCCCTTCTTTCCAATCTGGAACAGATGGTTTCCGAGAAGGACAGGCAGGAGTCTTCCGGTTTTGTTAACCAGCTTTCCTCCTATTTTCTGAACGGAGGCTATCTTACCGACGTGGAATGGGATCTGAATGCGGTGAATGCCCTGCTTCCCGGCATAGGCGGGAAGGATATAGCCGCCGCTGTTAAGGCCTATTTTGAGCCGGGAGATATACGGGTCTTTGTCATGGCCCCCGAACAGGGGGAGGCCTCCCTTCCGTCGGAGGCCCGTATCCGGGAACTGGTTCTTTCTTCGTCAAAAATGAAGCTTGAAGCCCCTGCCCCTGCAGTATCCGAAGGGGATCTTCTCGACAGGACACCCAAAGCGGGTAAGATAGCCAATGAGTCTGTGGATGAAGAAACCGGAGCCCAAATCTGGGATCTTGCCAACGGCGCGCGGGTGATACTCCGGGAAACGAAAAACAAAAACAACGAGATAGCCCTCTACGCCATGGCCCGCGGGGGTACGAGCAGCGCCCCTGTGGATGAGGACGTTTCGGTAAGCCTTGCCGCGGAAATGGCCGCCGCTTCGGGCCTGGGGCCCTATTCCCGGCCTGAACTGGTCAAAAAACTGACGGGCAAGCAGGTTTCATTCTCTTTCTGGACTTCAAATTACTATCGGGGCTTCCAGGGTTCCGCCACCACGGGGGACATCAAAACCCTCTTTGAGATGCTCTACCTGGGCCTTACCCAGACGAAACTCGATCCGGATGCGGTCAGGGCCATGATGGATCAGTACCGTACCGCCCTTGTCCAGCGGACGGAAAACCCGCAGCAGGTCTTCTTTGATGAAGTTTCCCGCGTCATTTCCGGAGGACATCCTCACTTTAAGCCTATGGAACCGGCCGACCTTGAGAAGATTGATATGGAAAAAGCCATGAATTTTCTCGGACGCTGCTTCAATCCAGCGGATTACACGCTGGTCATTACGGGAAACCTCGATCTTAAAGCGATGCGGCCCCTCGTTGAAAGTTACCTTGCCTCTATACCCAGGACTGAGTCATTCAATCAATGGACGGATCTCAATATCAGCCGTCCCGGCTCAATCGAAAAGAAGGTCTACAAGGGAAAGGAAGAGCAGAGCGTCGTGTACATGGGCTGGTTTGCCGGGGCCGAGTATTCGGAAGCTCTCAGCCAGGCATCCCAGGCGGCAAGCGAATACCTCGACATAAAGATGACCGAAGAGATACGGGAAAAACTCGGCGGGGTCTATTCGATCTCGGCAGGACTTTCCGCCTCTCCGGTGCCCAGGGGAGAACTTATGCTGCAGGTCTACTTTGCCTGTGATCCCCGCCGGGCCGACGAACTGTCCGCCGCGGTACTGACCCAGCTTGAAACCGTTGTCCGGGGCCCCCTTGATACCGATACCTTCGATAAATCCATCAAGGCCCTTAAAAAGGAGTGGGAGGCCAACATCCAGAGCAACGCGTACATCGCCCAGAGCTACGCAAATTCTTCGGTACTGCTCAAGCTCCCCCTGTCCCGGCTCCAGCGCCGGCCTGAGGACATCGATGCGGTGAGACCTGAGGACATACAGGCCGCCCTGCGCCGCGTTCTGGACAGCGGCCCTGCACGGATTACGCTGTACCCGGAACATTTTGGCGGCCAGTAAGGGACTTATTTTACCATCTCGAATTGATACTCTTTCCTGCCCATGCCCAGCTCTTCAAGACACTTGATCTGGAGGTAGGGGTCTTTACCGTGAAGGCGTTCAAAGAGGTGGCCCTTGTCTCCCATGGTGATACCCGTGGGGACTCCTTCCGGGTTGAGGCGTTCCCACTTGATCTCGTCCAGGCTTGCGCTCTCTATCGCCGCGAGATCCCAGCTGCTCATGAGGCCGATATCGGGAACCAGTGAAGGCGTTGTCATTCCCCAGCAGTCGCACATGGCGGTGATGTTGATGAGGAGGTTGATAAAGAACACGTTGCCCGGCTGGAAGCAGTCGAGCACGGTTTTTGTGCAGAGGGCAAGGCCGTACTGGAAGTCCCGGTAACTTGAATCGGTAAGGGTGATGGCTCCGGTCGGGCAGACTTTGAGGCAGTGCTGACAGAGGGTGCAGTTGTGGAAATCGACGCTGTACTCATCCTTGTCGTCGAATTTGTTGGCCTGGTGATTGCATGCGGAGATACAGGCCTTGCAGTGGGTACACTTGTCCTTGTCCCATTTGAGGCCCCCTTCAAGACCGTGTTGTTCCCGGCGGGTGCGGTCGGACACGCAGCCCATGGCGATGTTTTTGACGGCCCCTCCGTAGGCGCAGCAGCCATGGCCCTTTACATGGGAAAAGTCGATGAGGAAGTCGGCGTCGTGGATGAGGCCGGCCACATCAACATGCTTGAAACTTTTGAAGTTAACATCTTTGGTGTAGAGGTACTTGCCCAGGTGGCCGGAAGCGTCCAGTACCGGCGCGCCCAGACTCTCCTGTGTATAGCCGCGGTGCTCCGGGTGGCGGGAAGCGACATAGTGATCGGTAAAGAAGCAGTTCCCCCCATGGTCTTTGACAAACTGGGCCAGGACTCGCATAAAAACCGGCGGGATGGTGGTATACCCAATCTCACTTCCCACATGAATTTTGATAGCCACATTCTTGTCTTTCAGCTTGTCTCCAAGGCCTGATTTTTCAAGCTGACGCTGGAATTTGCGGGGCAGGGTCTGGTCCGATTCGTAGGCCGAATAAGCCATATTCGAGAAATAAACAACAGATGCCATGAAATTTCCTCCGATAAGTAAATAGATTGTTTTGTTGGGAAGCTGACAACAGCTTCGATCGGAAGAAATATAAATGTTAACGTAAACATTAAGTCAATAGGATTTTCGAATAAATGATGAATAAACGGACTTCACCCTTTCTCATCGGTCTTACGGGCATGTACTGTTCCGGTAAAAACCGTGTTGCGGCCCTGCTGGAGAAACAGGGCTTTCCCGTGCTGGATGTGGACAAGCTGGGGCACAGGGCTATAGAAACGCAGAGGGAGGCCATTCTTGCCCGTTTCGGCAAAGCCGTGCTGGGGCCTGGAGGAAACATAGACCGGCGGAAACTGGGGGAAATGGTCTTTGGAAAAGCGGCGGAACTTGCCGCGCTGGAGGCCATAGTTCATCCTGAGGCAAACCGCCTGACCGAAGAGTGGATAAAGGCGCAGACCGGGGAATTCTGCGTGATCAATGCGGCCCTGCTTCACCGTTCCAGTGTCTTTGAGAGGCTTGATGCCCTTATCCTGGTAAAGGCGCCCCTCCTGAGCCGTTTTTTCCGGGCCCGCAGGCGGGACAAACTGTCCTGGGGAGAACTTTTCAGACGCTTCAGGAGCCAAAAAGGTTTCCTTTCCCCGTATATCAAAAAATCTATTGTCCCTGTTCCAAAATCCGGTATTTTGGAACTTCCTCAAGGTTCAATCCTAAAAGCCGATATTTATATCGTGGATAACCGGGGATATTGGGGCCGGTCTTCCCAAAAGAAGCTTGAATACCGGATTGAAAAGATAGCGGCGGCCTTGAGGGGAGGCCGCCCCTTCGATAGTTTCCGGAGAGGGGATTATTAAATCATGGAAAAGAAAAAACTGCTCCTTGTTGCGGTATCGGTAGGTGTATTTCTTGCCATCGCAATCAGCGCTTCCATTCTGATATTTACACCCAGCTACAGTCTTGCGGCAGCTTCCGGAAGACCTGCGGCCGTCAATCCTGTTCAGCCGGCAGTAACAAGTCCGGGACTTCCTGCCCGCTCTTCCGGCCAGCCTGCCACGGTAGACGTCGCGGATATGGTACGGAAGGCAGAGGAACTCCAGGGCATACAGACGCCCCCTCAGGCCCAGGCAGTCCAGGAAAATTATTTCTATATCAACGGGGAAACTCCCTCAGACTCTTACCAGGTGGAAAAAACCGGAGATAATGCCGCTGCGAGGGTGGTAATCAATGTACCCAGACCCAGTACCGCCGCGGTTCCCGATACCCCCGTGGAAAAACCTGTCCCGGCCGCCAGACCCGCGGCCCTGAAACCGGCAAGCCCCGCGGCAAAACCTGTAACCGCACCGAAACCGGCATCAAAGCCCGCGGTCAAACCCGCTCCCCAAACCTACACCAGCTACTGGGTACAGACCGGCGCCTTCTCCGGCAAAGACCGCGCCGAGGGAGTACAGGAAACCCTCTCATCCAAAGGAATCTCTTCCATAATTGATGACCGGAACCTGGACGGCAAAACATTCTACCGGGTACGGGTAGGCCCCTACCTTTCGGAAAATGAAGCCAAGTACTGGCTCTCTCTCGTCAAGACCATAGACGGTTTTTCCGAAAGCCAGATCCGCACCACTAAAACTGTTAAATAGCGTCAATAGAGTCTGTCTATAATAGAAATGTTACCGAAAGCGGGAACTTGTAATCAGCGGCCGGGGGAATATCACTCAAAAGGAACTGCGGAAGCACAAAGAAGCCGCAAAGATTTTGCTTGCGTTAGCCGATGAACAGCTTGATAGGCTGGTAAAAGACGGGGATTTTATTGAGGTGTAGCATGGAAAAAAAGTATCAAAGCGAACAGTTAATGGTTATTCACGATATGGCGAAGTCTTTATACAAGATTGGCGCTATAGACAACGCAAAAATGCGGGAATTTGACAAGGATTGCCTCGTTCAGGAGCCGGAACCGGCCAAAGAAACCGC
>JAITES010000147.1 GCA_031281925.1 Treponema sp.
GTTTCCAAAACCCACGGAAAGGCCGCCTCCCACAGCCCCTTCAACAGTGAAAACGACAACGAACTGGCGGCGGTGATAGGGGAGTTGAAAGCCCTGGCCAATGTTGTCGAATTGGATGATCAGTCAAAGACCAATGAAGCCCTCAGATCTCTGGGGGTGCATCCTCGGGCTGCCTTTACTGAACCCAATAAAAATATTCTTACCTGTCTCCGGAAGGATGGGGATAAGCGTTACCTCTTCCTCTACAACTACATGTATACCCAGGGGGAAGCCTTTAGTTTCGGCGTTACCCTGGAAGGGGCCGGTAAACCCCGGCGGCTTAACTGCTGGACCGGCGAAGCGGAAGAGTTGGGCCTTTACGCCCGGGATGCGGCCCATACTACCCTAAACCTGACCCTGTCCCCCGGCGAGGCCGCCCTGTTTGTGGTGGATACCGCCGGGTCGGATTCACTCTACGCCCTCAGTACCGGTGCGGCTCCCTCCAATGCCGCGGTCATACGGCGGGGGGGCAAACTGGCCCTCAAAGCATTTGAGAGCGGTACATACACGGTTAAACTGAGCGACGGCACCGAAAAAAAAGCGGAAGCCTCAGTGCCCGAAAACATTCCCCTTAAGACCTGGGATCTGGAAGTGGAAGACTGGGACGAGGGGGAAAAGAAAACCATCGTCGAAGACCGGGGCCTGGGGATAGTTACCAAAGAGGTATACTATGAAACCAAGAAGACCCGCATCCCCGTGGGAAAGACGGAACTTAAACCCTGGCGGGAAATCCCGGCCCTGGGGCCTGCGGTGTCGGGAGTGGGCTGCTATAAAACAAGCTTTACCCTGCCTGTGGGCTGGACTGCGGATAACGGCGCCCTCCTTTGCATAGGATCCACCAACGGCAATTCCGCCGCGGTCTATGTGAACGGCAAAAAAGCGCCGGCCTTTGACTTTAACTACCGGAAACTCGACATCACGGCCCTCCTCGTCCCCGGGGAGAACAGCATCACCGTGGAGGTGTCCAGCACCCTGAACAACCGCCTTCTGGCCCGGAACTACCCTGCGATTGTTGCAAAGGTAGGGGAAATGATGGCCCAAAACTTCAGCGAAATGGAAGGAGCGGATGAGATACCCAATATGATGAACCTCAAGCCCCCCGCCCCCCAGGACTACGGTATGACCGGAGAGGTAAAGGTATTGACCTATACCATCAAGGAGCTGGTTTAGCAGGATAGGTGTATATAGATCGGGATATAGATCGGGATAAATAGTGTCTGTCCACAAAGTCGCTTACTTTGTGGACAGACACTAAATATTGAGCCTGTTCCAAAACTAATTGACTATACGCTAAAGCGCATGGTTTTGGGGCAGGCTCTTTGTGTATACTTTTTATATATTTTAAGTCTCTTACCTACCCTAAACTCTGCTATTTTCCATCAAAAAATCTTGTGCTATACTATATTATGGAAATAACAGATGGAGAGGATGTATGATTTTACGGAAAATTGCCTATCACGAATTTGATGGAAGACCGAATTACTGGGCGCTTAAACCGTTTGAGCTTGGAAAAATCAATCTTCTAGTTGGTAAAAACGCAACAGGGAAAACAAATACCATTACAAAAATTGGATGGCTTGGTAACATGCTTGCCGGTCTTCAGCCACAGTTGCTTAATTCAGGTAGCTATGATGTTGTAACTTCAAAAAGAGATACTATTCAACATCCATTTTTAGAAGGATTAACAAAATGGGCAGAAGGGCAGCGGGCGTATGAATTAAGTAACATTGGTGTTACTCCAAGTCCTGGTCCAGTACCCCTCATGTCCACCAGCGATCGTTTTGTGATGAACGCCGTCCCTTTGGAGTATTGGCAGGTTATCCAACGCAAGGGTGGAGAATATCAAGTGTTCAATTATCAAAATTCAAAGGAAAAAATTGATGACTTTGAATATACCGGTTTGAATAACTTTGATTTTCTTAGAACTGACTTTATAAACTCAAACTGGGAGTCTGTATGAAAAAAATTGCCTTTTTTGTTGAAGGACAAATAAAAAAACTTATGGAGGCAGGGAACTAAAATGACCAATGAAGAAAAATATACCTACTGGTTAACTCACGCTCAGTATGACATAGATACCGCAGGCGCCATGCTTGCAAGCGGCAGATGGTTTTATGTTGTATTTATGTGTCAGCAGGCTGTTGAAAAATTAGTCAAAGGACTCTATACAGTGTATATTGATGATAATGTCCCGAGGGTACACAATATAAAGACGCTTTTTGAGCGATTTGAGGATAAACTTACTGTTCCGATACTGCCGGAAGTTTTTCAACTCTTTGATGTTCTTTCCAGCCATTATTTGGGCAGCCGGTATCCAGATTTTATGAATGATCCGGCAAAAAATGTAAGTGAAGGGAATGCGAAGAATATTTTCAATAAATCAAAGGAGGTTTTTCAATGGCTTCAAACATTGAAACCGTAAGGACAACAGCGAGAAACTATGCCGATGATGTCAGAAGATCATTGCCGGTAATCAAGGTAGTTCTCTTTGGTTCGTATTCCAATGGTACGGCGGATGAATTAAGTGATATAGACATCTGCTTTTTTCTTGACAGTTTTAACGGGAAAAGCCGCATAGATATAATAACCGAACTTCTTGGAGCAGCGGGTAAATACAAAGGTGTTTTTTTTGAACCGATTGCATTTCCTGTTTCTGAAATTGAACGGGGTAATCCTTTTGTTAAAGAAATACTGGCTACAGGGATTGAGGTGTAAAATAAGGCATTTTATAAACACCACAATTGGTGATAACCGGGCCGAATATGGCAAGGCGGTGCTTGCTGAATTGGGTAAAAACCTTACCCTTTAACATGGTAACAAACCGCTTCATCCACGATTTTACCCTCTTGCTATGTCCCAAAGCCATGCTTTATTCTGGTTTTACCGGAGATTCCCGGGCACAGGTCCCGGAGGGCCAAAGGAGAGTATATTTGAAGCCATTCATAGACAAGGATTTCCTCCTTTCCGGACAGTGCGCGGCCAGGCTTTACCACGAAGCCGCTGCGGGGGAACCTGTTTTTGACTATCATTGCCACCTCAAGGCGGAAGACATCGCCCTGGACCGGCGTTTTTCCAATCTGGCCGTGCTCTGGCTGGGGGAAAACCGCTACGGCGACCATTACAAGTGGCGGGCGATGAGGGCCAACGGGATCGATGAAGATCTGGTTTCAGGTAATGCCGATCCCTACGATAAATTCATGGCCTGGGCCGCTACGGTTCCGGCTCTGATGGGTAATCCTCTCTACCACTGGACTCATCTTGAATTGCAGCGCTACTTCGATATTTATGAGCCCCTCAACCCGGCAAGCGCCCCGGCAATCTGGAAAGCGGCGAATGAAAAGCTGGAAAAGGAAAGCGGGCTTTCCGTCTGCGGGATCCTGAAAAAATTCAGGGTCTATGCCCTGGGCACCACCGATGATCCGGCGGACAGTCTTGAATGGCACCGGAAGCTTCGCAATGAAGGCAAGACAGAAACCATGGTTCTTCCGTCTTTCAGGCCGGATAATGTCCTTAACATCGAAAAACCCGGTTTTCCGCAGTATATTGCCCGGCTGGGAAAGGCGGCGGGCAGAAGCATTGGCTCTTTTGGGGATCTTCTGCTTGTCTTGAAGGAGAGGGTTGACTTCTTTGACCGTGAAGGCTGCTGTTCCAGCGATCACGGGCTTGAATATATTCCCTGGCCGGCAGGCGGCGGCGCTGCCGTTCCGGGAAGGCCGGATGAAGCGGTCTGGGAAGATGAAGCGGGGCGGATCTTTGCAGCGGCCCTGGCAGGCAAGGCGCCCGGCGCGGCGGAAGGCGAATTATGGAAGAGCACAATTCTTGTCTGTCTTGCGGGTCTCTATGCGGAAAAGGGCTGGGCGATGCAGCTTCATCTTTCCGCAATCAGAAATGTCAACTCCAGGGCGGCCGCTCTTCTGGGGCCCGATACAGGTTACGATGCGGTACACGATTACAGTGTTTCCGCGAAGCTTTCAGGCTTTCTGGATTACTGTAACGGCAGGGACGCCCTTCCCAAAACAATTCTCTACAGTCTCAACCTGAAAGACTTCTATCCTCTTGCAAGCATCATGGGCTGCTTTCAGGGGAATGCGGCCTTGAGGGGAAAAGCCCTTCCCGGCAAAATGCAGCTTGGTTCATCCTGGTGGTTTCTGGATCATATCGACGGCATGGAAGCGCAGATGCGCATCCTGGCCAATACGGGACTCCTTTCCCGCTTCATCGGAATGCTTACCGATTCAAGGAGTTTTCTTTCTTACCCCCGCCATGAATACTTCCGCCGGATCCTCTGCAGGATTCTTGGCGCCTGGATGGAAGAGGGTGAAATTCCTGCGGACTATGAGACGGTAGAGGCCATGGTGCGGGATATTTCTTTTGGCAATGCAAAAAATTATTTTTTAAATAAGGGGGGCTATTCCAAAATTTGACATTTTGAAACAGCTTCAAAGGACAGGAATATGGATCAGACGGCGGTTCCCGGAGAGGGAAAAAAAATATTTTTTCTTTACCCTCACAGTGTCATAAAGGACGAAATGCTGGATATTCTCATCATGGCGGGCTTTGAAACGTATGTCACCGCCGATTCAGGCCGGGCCCTGAAGCTGCTGGAAAAATTTCCCGGTTCGATCCTCTTTGTAAACATTGACGAACGTTTCACGGAAAAAGAATGGGAAGCGTACATCCGTTCCATACAGGAAGGGAACGCTACCAAACATTCCCTCATCGGCATACTCTCCTACAATCAGGATACTCATCTGATGCAGAAATACCTGATGGAAATGCAGATCCAGTGCGGCTATATTCAACTCAAGCTGGGGGTGCAGGCCAGTACAAAGATCATCCTTGACGCACTTACGGCAAACGAAGCCAGGGGCCGCCGTAAATACATCCGGGCCTTTTGTCACGATGATACATACGCTACCCTGAATTTCAGGGAGGCCAATCAAATGTTTCAGGGGAAAATTTTAGACATCAGCTCCGCGGGCATTGCCGCATGTATAAAAGATCTGGAGGAAAAGGCGCCAAACGCGGTGCTCAAGGAGGTGCAGCTGAAACTTCACGGGAGTCTTGTCATGACCGATACAATCGTCATGGGCAAACGCCAGGGCGACAACAATGTGTATATTCTGCTCTTCGATCCCAACCGTCTGACCCGGGAAGGCAAGCTGGCAATCCATCACTATATAAAGCAGTGCCTGCAGAAGTACATTGACAACCTGAAGGTATAAAACAACTCCTAAGCTTCCCCTTTCTTCAGCTTTTCCGCCACTTCATCTCCCTTCTGTATGGTTTCAAAACAGAGTTCCTGCTGGATTCCGGAGGCATCCCGGTAAAGAATTACCAGAACCGGAGGACGGGCAAAGAGCAAACGCTTCCACCAGGACTTTTCAAGGCGGAGGACGGCAGTAACAATGCTGTCATTGGGTATAAACAGTTCCCTTTCCCTGGGAGGTTCTCCGCCGGACATGATTCTTGTCAGGGCCGTCATCCAGCCTTCACCGGGGAGGTGAAGAAAACGGAAGCCCCCGGAGGTGGCGACTATAAGCCCCCAGAGGCCTGCCTGGGGAATCTCCGCAAAGTCCTGCCAGCCGGAAAGGTAACGCCCCAGCGCCTGGCCCAGCACCTTCTCGCCGTATCTGGCTTCATAATCTGCCCAGAATTCCTCAGGCCCCCTTGATTTTTTCATGTCAGTATTCAATGCTCCTTATGGCTACAACATCTATCCCCGTGCCTTTCCAGTTTGCAATGATCCTGTCGCCGGCCTTTACGGGAAGTTTTACCCCTATCCTGTAAATATCCGAAAGAAGTTCGTCGATCTTGTCTTTGGGACAGGCAAGGGCGCTTTTTACAGGAAGGCGCCGGGGCGCATAGAGGCTCCGCTTTTTTACATCCTCCGTGGCCGCGTCAATGCTGCAGGTCGCCGTGACAATACGTTTTGGAGAACAAATCTCCTCGCGGGCATAAGCGGCGCCCCGGGGGCAGCGGTTGCCGCTGATATTCAGGACAGGAAGTCCGTCTTCGCCCGGAAGGCCTTCCTCAACGGTCAGCGAACATCCGATGGGGCAGCTGATACAGGTTAAATTTTTCATGTTTCAATCCTTAAAAACCGCATCTGCGTATACAAATGCTGTCTTCTGTCCAGAAAGTGGACAGACGCTAATTGATGCTGAATTCCAGCACAGATTCTGTGCTGTAGCGTATATTCTCAAGGTCTTTGGGCCCGAGCCGTACATTGATCATCTCGGAGGGCTGCACATGGCTGTGCTTTATGCTCTTGATGATCTGGTTATCCAGCCTGAGTTCCAGTACCGCATCGTTTTTGACGATGAGGGAACGCAGATATATCTTGTTTTCCCCGTGAGGATTCAGCTTGCCGGGATTCACATAACGGACATTGGCGCCCGGCTTAATGCGGAACTGGGATCCCATGCGGCTGCC
Source organism: Treponema sp. (assembly GCA_031281925.1). Taxonomy (GTDB): domain Bacteria; phylum Spirochaetota; class Spirochaetia; order Treponematales; family Breznakiellaceae; genus JAIRNJ01. Next base: position 6,475 of record JAITES010000147.1, read on the forward strand.
CTTGAGCCATTCTGCGGCATGGCGGCCCGCGGCCCGCGCTTCCTCGGCTACCCAGTCCACAAGATCGTGCACATGAAGCACATTGCCGCAGGCAAAGATCCCTTCCACATTGGTCATCAGAGCCGCATCAACCAGGGGGCCTCCGGTGGTACTGCTGAGTTCAACTCCTGCTTCCTTGGAAAGTTCGTTTTCCGGCACAAGTCCTACCGAAAGGAGCACCGTATCACAATCAATGCGGAAACGCTTCTCCGGAACAAGGGCGCCGTTTTCCATGGGGCTTATCTCAACTCCTTCAACACGATCGTTTCCAAAGATGGCGGTAGTCTGGGAGGAAAGATAGAGCGGGATATTAAAATCGTGAAGACACTGAACAATGTTCCTGGTAAGGCCCGAAGGATACGGCATTATCTCTACCACTGCCTTCACCCTGCATCCTACCCAGCTCATGCGCCGGGCCATAATAAGACCGATGTCGCCGGAACCTATGATTACAATTTCCCTGCCGGGGATATAGCCTTCGATGTTTACAAGCCGCTGGGCAAGACCTGCGGTATAGACTCCCGCGGGCCTTGAACCGGGAATACGCACATTACCCCGGTTACGTTCCCTGCAGCCCATGGCAAGGACAAGGGCCCGGCTTGAAATTCGCAGGACTCCATAATCGGGAGAAGCGCAGAATATCTCTTTACCGGCAGGAAGAGTGTTGACATCCGTGACGGTGGTATTAAGGTATACGGAAATTTTTGACTTCAGCACCTTTTCCATAAACCGTTCGGCGAATTCCGGGCCGGTAAGCTCTTCCTTAAATTCGTGGAGGCCGAAACCGTTGTGGATACACTGCATCAGGATTCCGCCGAGGTGATCCTCCCTCTCCACAAGGGCGGTGGAAAAGCCGGCCCCCTCCAGTTCCAGGGCCGCCGCCATGCCTGCCGCGCCTCCGCCGATTACAACCGCATCATACTGTAGATCCTTCATTGGTTTTTCCTTAGGATAACTCTGCTTCCAGAAGACGGCTTGTCCCGCCGTGTTTGGTAACCTCGTTCCAGGAGAGGCCTGTTTCCCGCATGATAATCTTTATTATCTTGTAGGTACAAAAGCCGCCCTGACAACGGCCCATCTGGGCGCGGGTAAAATACTTTACCCCGTCGAGCGTGTAATGCCCCAGCCTGATCGCCTGCACTATTTCCGCTTCGCTTACATGTTCGCAGCGGCACACAATGTTTCCCCAGGCAGGATCCCTGGCGATAAGTTCATCCAGTTCAAAGGGCGAAAGCTCCCTGGCGCGGGCCCTGTCGGAAACAAAGGGATCCCATCCGCTCTTTTCGGTAAGGGAAAGTCCCATCCCCTTGAGAAGATCTTTGACATACTCTCCGATGGCAGGGGAAGCGGTAAGGCCGGGACTCTGAATCCCCGCAACCTGTACAAAATTCGGCGCCTTTTTGGAGGGCTCTATGTAGAAATCTTCTTCCAGCGCGGGCCTGAGTCCCGCAAAACTGGTGATAACATCATTGCGGCTCAGGGAAGGGATCATGGCCTTGCCGGATTCCAGAATTTCTTCGAGGCGCCCGGTGGTGGTGGAAAAATCAGTTTTACTGTCAACGGCATCAGCGGTGGGCCCGACAAGAACAGTACCTTCCACCGTGGGAATCACCAGCATACCCTTGGAGACCGATGTGGGCACAGGGAACACTACCCTGTCGGGCCTGGCCTTGCTGAGTTTATCCATGAGGAAGTATTCACCCTTGCGGGCCTTGATGCTGAATTCTTCACCGCCGAAAATCCGGGAAACCTCATCGGCAAAGAGGCCGGCCGCATTGACGGCATAACGGGCCCTGATTGTTCTGCCGTCTTCGGCATGGATGATCCAGCGGGAAGCGCCCTGAGCGGCATCTTCCTGTTTGAACTCCGCGGAATTTACCTTGAAGCCGGTAAAGAGATGAACTCCGTTCTTTATGGCCGATTCCACAAGCGCAAAGACAAAACGGTAGGGCTCTATCATTCCGCCGCCGGGCGCATAGAGGCCGCCTGCCACATCGGAAGAAAGTCTGGGTTCCAGTTCCAGCATCCGCTCCCTGGAACACAGTTCTATGCCGATAACTCCGTTCTCCACGCCCTGCCTGTAGAGGTGCTCCACAGACTTCATCTCGTCTTCATGAAGGGCCGCAACGATGATGCCGCAGCGTTTGAAGGGAAAATCCAGTTCCCGGCGGAGCTGATCGAACATCAGATTGCCCTGGATTTCGAGCCGTGCCTTGAGATACTTTTTGTTGTGATGAAAACCGCCGTGGACTATTCCGGAGTTGGCCTTGGAAGTGCCAAAGGACACATCAGCGGATTTTTCCAGTATGGCAACTTTGATGTTGTACGCCGAAAGCCGCCTGGCAATGTTTGCCCCGGAAACACCGCAGCCGATGACAGCCGCATCGTATTCTTCGGCAGGGGGAGACGGATTATAGTTTGGAATCTGCAGTGTAAGCATAAAACCTCTCTTTCTACTATATATATTCAGGACGAAAAAATCTATAATGGGGACATGGCTGGTTTTGATGTCTCTCTGCCCTGGGCGATCCTTTCCCCTGCCGGAATAAAGGCGGCCGAAAGCGCCGCGGCGGATCTTTCCCGTTGTATCGATCTCCTCCGTCTTAAGGCCGGGAAGGGCCTGCCGCGGCCGAAGCTGATCGACGCCAACGGTCCTGCCCCGGATGATTCGGTTCCCGTCATCCTCCTTGCCTCCGGGGGAGGCAGCCTTGACCGGAACGGTTTTACCTGGCGCGCGGGGAGGGAACGGATAGAGATCTACGGAGATTCCGACAGGGGACTGTGCCGGGGGGTCTATGACTTTCTCATGGCGCTGGGCATACGCTGGCCTTCTCCGGAAAGCGAAGAAATCCCCTCCCCTCCTTCACGGGAAGGTCTTACAGGCAGCGAATATCCCCTTGCTTCCGACAGGGCATATACGGCCTCTTCCGTTGATTTTTGGGAACGCAAACGATTTCTCCTCAGGAAGGGTGAAAGCCTGAAAAAACAGGAACTCCTTATCCGCTGGGCGGCCCGCACAGGCGCTGACGCGCTGGTAGTTTCACTGCTGGAGAAAAGAATTCCGCCTGCGGCCGAACTCTATGCCTTTGCTGTCGAGCGGGGCGGCCATGAAATTTCCCTTCTTGTGCCCCGCCGGCTTTTCCTTTTCAAACGGAATCTTTTCGCCATGGCAGGAGGCAAACGGGTAAAGCGGCGCCACTTCTGCCCTACGGATCCGGATACCGGAGAGGTAATTGCCGGGGAAGGAAAAATTCTTTTCTCCGCCGCGCTGGCCGCCTGCAAAAACCGGGGCTCCGGAAAAAACACGGCGCCCTGCAGTCTCATTATCAACCTCTGGCCCGACAGAGACGCTGCGGATCAGTGGTGTTCCTGCCCGGCATGCCGGGCCTTCAGCGCAAAGGAACAGTACTCCATGGCGGTCAACATAGCGGCGGATACGCTTTCGGCTCTCGATCCGGAAGCGAAGATCGGATGCCTCATCCCTCCTGTGCCGGAAGACGAAGCCCTGCCCGAAAAGAAAATTCCGCTGCGCGGCAATGTTGTGATCCTGCAGAATATGAACTACAAAGAATAGATGTGTTTTTAGGGTAGTCTGTCTATAATGTGTCTACATTATGGACAGACTCTATTTAGTCTGAGCAGGGTACCACAAGGCCTTCCCGGGCCATCATAACTTCCATGCCTGTCTTGCCGGCAATCTTTCCGCGGTATTCCTGTTCCAGACTTTCCAGTGTATCGTCTTCCCGGCCTGGATCGTGGTGAAACAGTACAAGTTTTTTAACTTTTGACTTGTTTGCGGTATTTATCGCATGTTCATAGGAAGTGTGGCCCCAGCCGATCTTTCCGTTCCGGTATTCTTTTTCGCTGTACTGGGCATCGTGAATGAGCACATCCGCCCTGTAAAAAAAACGGAGAAGTTTTTCATTTTCTTCTTTGGCCGCCTGCTCTCCCTCAATGGCGGCTCCCTCATCATAATTGGGATCCGCCGGATCTGTGGGAAAGAGGTTCCGGTACGGCTCGTTATCGTAAACGGTAACAATGGAGAAACCCTGATATTCAAAACGGTAACCCAGACAGGAGATAGGATGATTCAGATACTTGGTGATGACCTTAAGGCCGTCCCCCAGATCCATGCTGGTTTCCTGCAGGCGATCATACTGAATATTGGCGGAAAGTTCATTCAGCCGTATGGGCCAGTAACGGTAGGAAAGCTGCGCACCCAGAATAGACTCCAGAGTATCATCCTCGTAGGAAACAGGCCCCCTGATCCGCAGTTTTGTCGTGGGAATAAACAGGGGCGTAAACATGGGAAAACCCATGATATGATCCCAATGGGTATGGGAAATAAAGATATCCGTATCAATGGGGCCTTCCCTAAAATCATTTTTCATGAGGAAGTCGCCCAGGGGCTTTATACCCGTCCCCAGATCCACAATAACAAGCCGTTTATCCGCCCGGATCTCCAGGCAGGAAGTGTTCCCGCCGAATTTAACGGTAGCAGGCCCCGGACAGGGAATTGAACCCCGTACCCCCCAGAATTTTACCGATAACATTATAACCTCAGGAAAACCTGTGCTTTTTCAATTTCTTCAAGCACGGTTTTTTCAATGCCGTCAAATACATCGCGGCCCACTCCCAGCGTTTCCCAGACGGCAGGATCGGTTTTTTCGGGAAAGCGGTCGCCGGAAAAACCTATTTCCTGCAGTGAAGCAAAACGGTTGGCGGCAATGATACTGCAGAGAATATCCCTGTGGGAGCCTGTATAGTCTGAATAATTATGATGAAACATGATTACTTCTCCCACCGCTCCTTCCAGCCGCCATGCCTTGACAATAAGAGCCCCGGCGCCGCAGTGGTCAATGCCCAAATTCCGCTCTTCCGCCCTGCTGAGGGGGATACGTTCCCTGTCGGCGGCGCCTACGGTCAAAAGGTAGTCCCGAGCCAGAATCGCGTTCAGGGGAATTTTCCCGATATCGTGCAGTAATCCTGCGGTAAAATATTCTTCAATTTGTCTGCTGTCAACATTCCGGTATTTCGCCAGATATTTTGAGGTTACTCCCACGCAGAGGGAATGCCGCCAGAATGCTTCCATGTTGATCCCCTGGACTGTTTTCCGGGAAGACAGGTTACTCATAACAGCGGTCGAGAGAGCCAAATTCTTTACCGTGTTGATACCCAGCATGATAATGGCCCGTACCAGACTTGTTACCTGCTGACCCATGCTGTAGTAGGCGCTGTTGATAAGCTTGAGTACACGGGCCACCAGAACCGGATCAAGGGAGATTACGCGGTTGAGATCTGCGGGACTTGTCTGCGGATTGTTGCAGATCTCAAGTACCTTGGAAACCGTAGTGGGAAGGCTCGGCATATTTTTAATATAGGCGCCCAGTTTTTCCTCAAAATCATCCATGGGTCTTTTTCCCCAATGCGCTCATCACCGTTTCCAGTTTCCGGGAGACAGCCTTCCCCAGATCCTGATCCGGCAGAGCGCCCGCAAGTGTTTTAAGGTATGCCAATGTTCCGGAAAGACTTGCCTTCCCGGAAGCGCCTTCCGTGGAAATATTATGCCTGTCTTCTATGTCCTTCCGCAGCCCCCTGTGTCCCTCCATGGTATCAATAAGATACTCCATGGAAACACGGACATCGCTTTGCATAAAAGTTTCCCTTTCGTTTTCAGGCAGGGAATGTGAAAGGTCCATGAGATAGTTCATAAGACCCAGCATATCAGAAAGGGCTACCGATTTGATACCCTCAACAGAAGAGGGGATCGTTTCGGGCGGAGCCTCAGGGCCGGGAGCGGCGGATTCGGACTCAGGAATTTCACTATCCGGTTTTTCCTCGGCCCCGGTTTGGCCGTCTGAACCTTCTTCAGATTCTTCTGCGGGAATTTCCGCCGTCTCTTCCGGGAACTCCTCTCCGAGACTTTCGTCATTAACACCGCTGTCAAACATATCGTCCGGTATTTCATCGGGGCTTAAATCTTCATCCCCTTCCAGCATCATCTCTTCGGTATCATCAGGAGTTTCAGCCATCTCTTCGGGATTCTCGTCTTCAAAGAGAGGCTCCTCATCCCCGGCGTCACCTTCCATCATCCCGCCGAAAGCATCTTCGTCCGCGGTTTCTTCACCTGCCTCGTCCGGAGCTTCTTCTTCAACGGCGGGTTCCTCCACAGGCGGACTTTCTTCCTCCGGGACATAGTCCTCGATAGGCGGATTCTCTTCTTCCGGAATATAGTCCTCCGGAAGCGGGCTCTCTTCTTCATACGGACTTTCGGCGACAGGCTCTTCCTCTTCATCCATGAAAACATCATCTTCCTCGCCCTGATCGTCAATGGGCAGAGCCTCAGGGTTCTCATCAAAATCCGCCGGCTCTCCGGGAAAGGCTTCTTCCTCTTCTACCGGCGTATCGTCCGCCGGGCCGGAAAGAGGCTCCGGCGTTGAAGGCGGGAAAGGCTGAGGGCTCCGGGGAGCCCCGGATGGAGTCTGCGGAACTTGC
>JAITES010000155.1 GCA_031281925.1 Treponema sp.
GCGCAGGCCTCAGCCAGAGCGTTGAGCTTTTCCAGACCCAGGAGCCCCAGCTTTTCCCGGATAAGGGCGGTCTTGATATGCCCTTCCGAAAAAGAAACCACCTGATCGAAGAGGGTAAAGGCATCCCGCAGGCTGCCGCCGCTTTCTCTGGCGATCCAGAAGAGGGCTTCTTCCTCCGCCTCAATGCCCATGCTGCCGCAGATCTGGCGGAGAAGGCCCTGAATCGTTTCGATGGGGATCAGCCTGAAGTTGAACTGCTGACAGCGGCTCTTGATCGTGGCCGGCACTTTGTGGATTTCTGTAGTGGCAAAAATAAAGACAATGTAGGAGGGAGGCTCTTCGATGGTTTTGAGCAGGGCATTAAAGGCGTTGTTGCTGAGCATGTGAACTTCGTCGATGATGTAGACCTTGTAGCGCCCCGCGTTGGGAGGAAAGAGAACCTCATCCTTGATCTGCCTTACATCGTTAACCGATGTATTGCTGGCTCCGTCAATTTCGATAACATCAAGGCTTGTACCCGTCCGGATCTCGGAACAGGCGGAACATACACCGCAGGGACTTGCGGTAGGGCCCTTCTCGCAGTTGAGGGATCGGGCCAGAATACGGGCGGCGCTGGTTTTTCCACAGCCCCGGGGCCCCGAAAAGAGGTACGCATGGGCAATCCTGCCCGATTCCAGGGAATTCTTGAGTGTGGAAACCACAAACTCCTGGCCCGCAAGCTCGTCAAGGCTCTGTGGCCGGTATTTGGTGGCTGTTACTTCATATTTCCCGCTGCCGGGTGGGACTGCTGTTTCCATAGTGTTCAAAAATCCCGCCGCCAGGATGATCACGGCGCAGGGAACCCTCGCTTACCGTTGCTTCCTTCCGGATCTGGCGGGGTTGGGCGCAGCCCCCTCGCATGGTTCCTGGCGGCGGGAACTTTATCATAACAGGATTGAAGAAAAGCCGCTAGCCTGTATCATGATAATATGAACTGTTTTATACATGCGGACCTTGACGCATTCTATGCCTCGGTAGAACAGCTCGATCATCCGGAATACCGAGGGAAGCCTGTCATTGTAGGCGGCCTTCCCGGAGACCGGCGCAGCGTGGTGTCTACCGCCTCCTACGAAGCGAGAGCTTTCGGCGTCCATTCTGCCATGCCCATTGTCCAGGCCTACAGGCTCTGCCCGGAGGGCATATATCTGCGGGGAAGGATGGCCCGTTACCGGGAAAAATCCGCTGTGGTCATGGAAATTTTTTCAGGCTTTTCCTTTAATGTTCAACAGCTTTCCATAGATGAAGCGTTTTTGGATATCAGCGGCGCCGAACGCGTGCTGGGCCCTCCTGCCGAAGCCGCAAAAAAACTCAAGGAGACGGTACACCAAAAAACAGGGCTGACTCTTTCTGTCGGACTTGCCTCCAACAAGTATATTGCAAAGATTGCCTCGGGCATGTCCAAGCCGGACGGCTGTTTTATTATTCCGCCCGGCGGGGAAGAACAGTTTATGCGATCCCTTCCTGTAGGCAAGATCTGGGGAGCGGGAGAAAAAACACAGGAACTGTTCAGGAAACACGGCTTCAAGACAGGAGATGATATTTACCGCCTTCCGCTTGACAGTCTTACTGCAATTTTTGGCAGTGCATTCGGCAATTTCCTGTACCGCGCCGTCAGGGGGGAAGGGGCGGCAAGCTTTGATGAAGAACGGGGCAGCCATTCGATAAGCGCCGAACGGACTTTCCCATACGATCTCTACGATGAGTTCGCCATAGAGACTGCCCTGTTTGATATTTGCCAGAATCTTATGTTCAGACTTTTAGATCTCCGCTGGCAGAGCCGCACGGTTGCCCTAAAGATCCGCTATGAAGATTTTTCCACGGAAAGCGCCCGGGAAACCTTCTCAAGTCCCGTATCAACGATGAATGAACTGTATGAACGTATTCTGGGTCTCTTCCGTAAAAAATACAGGGCCGGCAGGGGCATACGCCTGATCGGGGCAGGTCTCCTGAACCTTGAAACCGGGCAGGGCGCCCGCCAAAACGAGCTGTTCGATGATGGGGAAGAAAAGGAGAGACGGCTTGAAGAGACAATCCTCGAAATCAATCATAAATTTCCCGGAGCAGCCCTGAAACGGGGCCGTTCCTGGCTGGCACAGTCTTCCGCCGCGGCCGGAACACCCAACGCCGGGCCCGGCATGCAGGATTGACAGCTCCGTTCATTTGTATTAGAGTAATGGAATAATGAATAACAATTTATTGGAAATATTGCGAATTGGAATATTTTATGATGGATACTATTTTTATAAAATAAGTAATTATTATAAGTATGAACATGAAAAAAAATCACGGATAAGCATAAGCGGCCTCCATGAATTTATACGGAACGAAGTAGCAAGCCTGACAAATACGGATATGCGCCAGTGTCAGATTATCGACGCGCATTATTTTAAGGGCCGGTCTTCCGCAAGAGAGCTGGGAGAAAAGGTGCAGAGCGAACGCATTTTTGAAGATATTCTTATGCGGGAAAATATTGTAAGCCACTATCTGCCCCTCCGTTACGGCGACAATAATATTCCCCAGGAGAAGGGGATAGACGTATGGCTTGCCCTGGAAGCGTATGAGCTTGCCATTTACAAACATTTTGATATTCTTGTTTTGGTTGCCGGAGACGGGGACTATGTTCCGCTGGTACGGAAACTGCATACCCAGGGCACACAGGTTATGTTAATCTGCTGGGATTTTACCTACCACAACGAGAATGGCGACATTGTCGAGACAAAAACTTCCAGGCAGCTTCTTGATGAAGTGTTTTATCCGGTACAGATGCATCAGAGAATCGATCAAAACGACAGCGATTTTATTAAAAAACTGTTTGTGTATGACAGAAATAATGTTGTATTTCAAAATGCCGAATTCCCGAAAAACGGAATCCTGCCCTTTATTCCGGACGATGAAAAACCGATGGAATATGAATCCGTCATTTTCAGCATCAATAAAAACGGCTTTGGTTTTATTAAAGATGACGAAAAAAATAACGTGTTCTTCCATTACAGTACCGTTACAAACCGGGAGTATGAAGAACTCCAGGCAGGCATGCGGGTAAAATACAGCGTGGAAGGGGACGAGGAACGGAGCAAAAGGGAAGCCGCCCCCCGTTTCCGGGCCTGCAAGGTAACGGTCATCGAATAGAAGTTCCAAAACTAAAATTTTAAAACATCCTCATTTTATCTAAATTTTACCGAATCATAACAAAACGCTAACAACCAAAGAGTACAAGGGGATATCTCAAGTACAAGGAGCGTTTGATGAACGGTTTAAAACTGAAAAATGCGGTAACGGGAGCGCTGGTATTTCTTGCGGTCATCGCGGGAACGGGCAGCCTTTATGCGGGGGGACAGGGGGCAAAAAGTTCCGCCTCTTCTGCGTCCCAGGGATCTTCGGCGCCGACAGGCTGGCCGCAGGAGTTGGTGATGTGCTACCTCCCCAACGAGGCTACCGAAGAATTCGCGGAGTACCGCAGCGGTATCCAGAATGATCTCAGCGCCGCCCTGGGGATCAGGGTTCGGGAGATCAATGCAGCGGACTACAACGCGGTGGTGGAAGCCATGAGGACCGGCCACGCGGACATTGCCTCCTTTGGCCCGGTTACCTATGTGCAGGCCGTGGAACGGGCAGGGGTGGAAGCGATGGTTGTCGTGGCGCCTTTCGGGGACAAGAGCCAGGCGGGGTATACTTCCAAGATTATCGTGAAGGCCGGGAGCCCCATTAAAAACCTCCAGGATCTCCGGGGGAAGACATTTTCCTTTGTGGACCCCGCTTCCACTTCGGGCAACTATGTGCCGACCCTGGAACTGATGAACGCCTTCGGCATGACCAACGAGGACTTCCACACCAACGGAAGGTTCTTTTCTTCCGTCAGCTTTTCCGGGCGGCATCAGAACGGACTCCAGGCGGTGATCAACGGCGATGTTGACGCTGCGCCGGTGGCATCCGACATCCT
>JAITES010000160.1 GCA_031281925.1 Treponema sp.
CGCCCCGTTCTTCCCCATAAAGAGTATGTCTTCCGTGCGGATGCCGAATTTCCCCGGAAGGTAGATCCCCGGCTCGTCGGAAAAGGCCATTCCCGGCTCAAGGGGAGTCTTGTTGCCCGCCACCATGTAGGGATCTTCGTGGATATCAAGGCCTATACCGTGGCCCAGCCGGTGATTGAAGTACCGGCCGTAACCGGCTTTTGCAATGAGTTCCCGGGCGGCGGCGTCCACGTCTTCGCAGGCGGCGCCGGGCAGGGCAGCGCCGAGGGCGGCTTCGTTGGCAAAGAGAACGACTTCATAAACTTCCCGGTATTCCTGCGAAGCCTTGCCTGCCACAGGACTGCGGGTCATATCGGCCTGGTAGCCCTGCCATACTCCCCCAAAGTCGATCACCACCGGATCTCCCCTCTCAATGATCCTTCCGCTTACCGAATGATGGGGAGAAGCGCCGTTCGGCCCCGAAGCCACGATGGGGCCCCAGTCCGCCTTTTCCAGGCCCTTCTCCCGGAGCAGGGCGCTAAGCTTTTCGGCGACAGCCTCTTCGCTTTTCTTTTCAAGGCCCCAGTTGTAGAGAGCCCGCAGGGCCTCCCCCGCCCTCTCCTGGGCCTCTTTGAGCAGGGCGTATTCGGCTTCATCCTTATGCATCCTGAGGGGCTTCATGATTGAGACGGCGTCAATCCACGGCAAAGAAAAGCGCTCCGCGTTTTTCTGCAGGCGGAGAAGAAAGGAAGCGGGCATGGAGGAATCTGCGGCACAGGGGCCGCCTGAGGGAGGAAGAAGGGAGGTTACTATCCTGAAGGGATCCTCCCCATCGTCCCATGGAATGCACTCGGCGCAGGAATGCAGATCTTCGCTTACATAGTTCTCTTCAAAGCGGGGATAGACAAGGAAGGTCCTCTCCCCGGTTAATACCAGGGCAATGAGCCGCTCGGAAAGATGAAAGCGGCAGCCTGAAAGATAGTACAGATCGCTTGAGGGGCTGAGAACGAGAGATGAGGTTCCCGTTTTTTTCATCATCCCCCTCGCCATTTCCCGGCGCGCATTGTATATTGTATTTATTGGTGTATTCATTGTAAGGAGTATAGCATGAAAGGCGATATTCGCCATACAGCCCTCATCGAAATTGATGTACAGAACGATTTCTGTCCCGGATATGCTTCGCTGTCCGGTGAAAAGTATCCTGACGGCGCCCTGGCGGTAAAAGGGGGAAATGATGTAATAGAACCCCTGAACAGGCTTGCCCGTGTCTTTGCCGCCCGGGGAGCGCGGGTTATTGCCACCCAGGACTGGCACCCTGCCGATCACGTCTCTTTTGCCTCGGCTCATCCGGGCTGTAAAGCGGGAGATCTCATTGATACGGCGGAGCTAAAGGGCCAAATGCTCTGGCCGGATCACTGCGTACAGGGGAAAAGCGGCGCTGCTTTTCATGAAAGGCTGGATCTTGAATGTGTAAATCTTATTATCCGTAAAGGCTTCAGGCGGGAACTGGATTCCTATTCGGCCTTTTACGAAAACGACCGGAAGACCCCAACCGGCCTTTCGGCGTTTCTGAGGGGTCTGGAGATTGAGACGGTGGTGCTGGGCGGCCTTGCAACAGACTACTGTGTCTTCTACAGCGCCATGGATGCCGTAAAGGAAGGCTACAAAACCATCGTCTTGCCTGACGCCTGCCGGGGGGTGGGCTATCCGGAACTTTCCGTTGAAAAAGCCCTGGACGACATGAAACAGGCCGGGGTGATTCTTGTAAACTCTCCGGAACTCTGTGCGGGGTTTTCCGCATGAGTCCGGAAAATTCCGCACTGCTCACCGATTTCTATGCCCTTACAATGAGCCAGGGTTACTTCCGCAAGAAAATGTCCGGCAAGGCGGTTTTTGAAATGTTCTTCCGCCGTCAGCCCTACGACGGAGGTTTTTCTATCTTTGCGGGCCTCGGCCCCCTGCTGGAAAAACTTGCTTCCTTCAGCTTTTCCGCGGAGGATATAGAGTATCTGCGGAGCCTTGGGATGTTTGGGGAAGATTTTCTGGATTACCTTAAAAACTTCCGCTTCCGGGGAACGCTCTGGGCTGTGGATGAAGGGACCGTCGTTTTCCCCCTGGAGCCGCTGATCCGCCTTGAAGGGGACATCATCGAATGTCAGATGATCGAAGCCATGCTCCTCAACACGGTTAACTTCCAGAGCCTTATTGCCACCAAAACCGCCAGGGTGTGGCTTGCAAGCGGAAAGGGCCGGGTAATGGAATTCGGTCTCCGCAGGGCGCAGGGGCCGGACGGCGCGCTGAGCGCTGCCAGGGCAAGCTATATAGGCGGCGCCTGGGGAACCAGCAACGCACTGGCGGGAAAGATATACGGCATACCGGTATTGGGTACCATGGCCCATGCCTGGGTGATGGCCTTTCCCGGCGAAGAGGAAGCCTTCGAAACTTATGCCGAAATCTACCCCGACAAAACGATCTTTCTTATTGATACCTACGACACCCTGAAGAGCGGCATAGTCAATGCCATCAAGGTGGGAAAAAAGCTTGCCGAAAAGGGGAAGAATTTCGGGGTAAGACTGGACTCGGGAGATATTCACTATCTGGCCCTTGAATGCCGCAAACGGCTCGATGAGGCGGGTTTGCATAATGCGACGATTACCGTTTCCAATGATCTTGACGAGTCGATTATCCAGACGCTCAGTATCGCCGGCGCGCCCATCAATTCCTGGGGCGTGGGTACCCGGATGGTTACCGGGGGGAATGACGCGGCCTTTACGGGGGTTTACAAGCTGACCGCCCGGCATGAGGGGGGAAAGATCATCCCGGTGATGAAGTTTTCCGATAATCCCGAAAAGACCACCACCCCGGGAATCAAACAGGTCTGGCGCATCAAGGATTCTGCGGGTATGGCGGTAACGGATGTCATGTCCATCGACAACGGGGACAACAGCGATACTATTGAAATCGGAAAAAAATATTCCTTCTGGCATCCCCAGGCTGACTACCGTCATTTTAGGCATGTTGTTGAAGGTTCCGCAGAAGTATTGTTGAAAAAACGGATAGAAGAAGGAAAACCCTGCGGCGCCGAACCGGATCTTGCGGAGATCCGCCTCCACGCGGCCGCGGATCTTGAATGTTTTGATCAGAGCTACAAGAGATTCCTGAATCCCCATGTGTACAAGGTTTCTGTTACCGAAAATTTAAGGGCCATGAAACTGCAGCTTCTTGAAAACTATCTGGGCGATTTATAGACGGAGGAGAGGCATGAGCGAAATTAGCGTCAAATTCGGCAGCGGGAAAGAAATCCGCACCGAAGAAGACATCCAGGCGGATGCCCTGTTGGACCACTTTGATATCGGTGAAGAAATGATTGCCGCGGTAAAGGTAAACAACGAGATCCGGCCCCTCAGTACCAGAATAATGGTAAACGCCTATCTTGAGCCTGTTCCCGTAGATTCTCCGGAGGGGGCGATGATCTACCGCCGTTCCCTGGCCTTCCTTCTTGCCATGGCTGCAAGGAATCTGTTTCCGGAAAAGCGCCTCTACATAGGTCACTCCCTGGGGAACAGCTACTATTACACTTTTGCCACGGGCGCCAAATCGGAACATCATGACATTGCCGATCTTGAAGAGGCCATGCGGTCTTTAGTAAAGAAGGATCTCCCCATAAACCTTTCCTACATAGCCTATTGGGAAGCCCTGCAGTACTTCCGGCAAAGCGGTCAGGCCGATACCGCGGAACTTCTCAACCAGCGCAGTGAATCGAGGATCAAGGTAAACCGCTGCGAAAGTTTTGCAGATCTCTATATTGAGCCCCTCATCAACAGGACAGGAAAACTTTCCGCTTTTGAACTAAGGCCCTACGAGGACGGTTTCCTTCTCCGTTTCCCCGGAACGGGACGGGGGAAAACCATAGATCCCTTTGAGGACAGCCCCGGGATCTTTTCGGTGTATCAGGAATACAAGAAATGGGGACGCATCGTCGGCGTTCACTCGGTTGGCGAACTCAATAAACTGATCTCCGGCCGCACGATAAAGGACTATATCCGCATAGCCGAAGCGTTCCAGGCCCGCAAGATGGCGGAGATTGCCGACCGCATCTACGAACGCAGAGATTCTGTCAAGGCAGTTTTTATTGCAGGGCCTTCCAGTTCGGGAAAAACTACCAGCGCAAAACGACTCTCCATTGAGCTGAAGGTTTTGGGCATAGAACCCATTGCCATAAGCCTGGACGATTATTACGTGGGCACGGAAAAGACTCCGCTGGACGAAAAGGGAGACCCGGATTTCGAACACCTCGAAGCTCTGGACATTCCCTTTCTCAACGAACAGCTTCTTTCCCTCTTCAACGAGGATGAAGTTACACTACCCGTGTTCGATTTTAAATTCGGAAAGCGCAGGGAAGGCGGCGGAAAAAAAATTCGCCTGGCCCGCAGGAGCATGCTTATTGTGGAAGGCATACACGGCCTCAACGACGCCCTTACCCCGGCCATCAAGAGTGAAAACAAATTTAAACTCTATGTTTCGGCCCTTACCCAGCTTAATCTGGATGACCATAACCGCATTCCTACCAGCGATAACCGGCTGCTCCGCCGCATGGTGAGGGATTACCAGTTCAGGGGAAAGGATGCGGCAGGCACAATAAAGATGTGGCCCAGCGTTCAGCGGGGAGAGCGGAAGTGGATCTTTCCTTTCCAGAATGAAGCCGACGCCGCATTCAACTCCGCACTGGACTATGAATTGGCTGTGCTGAAATTCTATGCGGATCCCCTGCTCCGTGCGGTAAAGCCGGGAACCGAAGAATATGCGGAGTCGGTAAGGCTGCTCTCTTTCCTTGAAAATTTTGCACCCATTCAGCCCCAGTATGTTCCCGGAACAAGTATTCTGCGGGAATTCATCGGGGAGAGTGAATTTAAGTACTAAAGCCGCTTGACAACTTTGCGGTTTAAGGTTTATCATAATCCAAATGGATATTGTGTCCCTTGGTAATTATGTAATTCCTACCCCCCCCCCCCCCGTATAAAAATTCATACTTCCGGAATCTAAGTCCATACATATTAGTCGTTCTTCTCTTATTCCTTTGTAAGCTGCAGGGATTTCCCTGTACCTATATTTTACAAAGGAGTTTGATATGAAAAAGTATCTTCCTTTCGGCATTGCCTGCCTT
>JAITES010000071.1 GCA_031281925.1 Treponema sp.
AAAAGATCAAATTCCTCATCATGACCATCAAAAAACAGTCCGAGACCCTCTTCGATATCGGGAACGAGCTTGCCAGCAACATGACCGAAACGGCGGCGGCTATCAACCAGATTACCGCCAATATCCAGAGCATCAAGGGCCGGGTGATAAACCAGAGCGCTTCGGTAACCGAAACCAACGCGACCATGGAACAGATCACCGTCAATATCGACAAACTTAACGCCCATGTGGACCGCCAAAGCGAAAGCGTTGCCCAGTCGTCGTCCGCCATCGAGGAGATGCTCGCCAATATCCAGTCCGTCACCCAGACCCTGGTCAAAAACTCGGACAACGTCAAGGAGCTGATAGAGGCATCCGAAGTGGGACGCACAGGCCTTCAGGATGTGGCGGCGGACATCCAGGAAATCGCCCGGGAATCCGAGGGACTCCTGGAAATCAACGCAGTGATGGAAAATATTGCCAGCCAGACAAACCTGTTGTCCATGAACGCCGCCATTGAAGCCGCCCACGCCGGGGAAGCGGGGAAGGGTTTTGCCGTAGTGGCCGACGAGATACGGAAACTGGCGGAAAATTCCGGAGAGCAATCCAAGACCATTTCCACGGTGCTCAAGAAGATCAAGGACTCCATCGACAAGATAACCAAGTCCACCGACAATGTGCTCAACAAGTTTGAGGCCATAGACAGCGGGGTCAAGACCGTCTCGGATCAGGAAGAGAACATCCGCAACGCGATGGAGGAACAGGCTGCCGGGAGCAAGCAGATACTGGAGGCTGTCGGCCAGTTAAACGAAGTAACCCATATAGTCAAGGGGAGTTCCGAGGAGATGCTGGAGGGGAGCACACAGGTAATTCAGGAAAGCCGGAACCTGGAAATGGTGACCCAGGAGATAACCAACGGGATGAACGAGATGGCCACAGGAGCGGATCAGATCAACGTGGCGGTGAGCCGGGTGAACACCATCACCGGGGAGAACAAGGAAAACATTGATGTGCTGGTCAGGGAGGTATCGAAATTCAAAGTAGAATAGGGGTACTTATAGATCCCCCCCTGTCTCCATGAGGGCTTTTTTCTCACTCCATGGGATATTTGAAATTCCACTGCTTGCGGATAGCGTCCATGGTTTCCATGATCGTCAGGGATTCATCGAGAGTCATAACGGAACTTTCAAGCCTTCCTTCCCGGAGGCAGTCCATCACTTCCTCCGCCTGGTAATTGTAACCGTTGGAAATAAAGTCTCCCTCAAAGCGGTAGGTTTCCCTGCCGTAGAAAATGTACTCGGCGCTGTGGGCAAATACAAAGTTGGGAATGTGGATATAGCCCTGGCTGCCGTAGATCCATGCGTCGTTCTGGAGGCTGACGCAGAGGGATGTTGAAAGGGAGGCTGCCCTGTTTTTTCCGTAGGAGATTACCGCGGAAGTTATCTCGTCAACGTTGGTATCCCCGGTCTGGAGCACGGAGCCAATGTGCTGAGGCTTCCTGCCGCCGTAGACCATGCTTGCCATGGACACGGGGTATACGCCTGCGTCGAGGAGGGCGCCGCCGCCGAGTTCCGCCTTGAGGAGCCGGCTTTCGGGATTGCGGGGCTGGAAATTGAAACCGAAATTTGCCTGCACAAACTTTACTTCGCCGATAAGATCCTGGGCAAGCCATTCCCGTACTTTCCGGACAGGCGGCACATAACGCGTCCACATGGCTTCCATGAAGAAGACCTTGTTCTCGCGGGCGGAGTCTATCATCTCCCTGAGTTCCGCAGCGTTTATGCACAGGGGCTTTTCGCAGAGAACGGATTTCTTTGCCTTAAAAGCCTTTATTGCAAGTTCCTTATGGGTACTGTGGGGAGTCCCAATGTAGATTACATCGACGGAAGAATCACCGAGCATGTCGTCGTAGGAATCGTATTTTTTGGGGACTCCATACTTGTCCGCAAAAGATTCCGCAGAAGCCCTGCTGCGGGAAACGACAGCCAGCGGCTTTGCCCCTTCCGCGGCAAAGAGCCCGGTAATAAACTTGTTGGTAATTCCCCCTGTTCCCACCACGGCCCAGTTAATGATCTTCTTCATGTTTACCCCCTATAAAAAGCGGCGGCATCGCCGCTTATACTCATCTACCTTTTGTATTTCAGCGTATCCAGTCTCGTTTCTCCCCGGATAAAGGTGAACCAGAGTTCCTTGCCGGTATTCTCCCGGAGCACCTTGTAGAAGGCGGCAACATCCTTTACCTCCGTATCATTTACCGCAGTAATTCTGTCGCCTGCCTGCAGGCCGATAATGGCGGCAGGGCTTTCGCTTATCACCTGGGCAACATAGAGTCCCCTGGCATTCTTGTCCAGCTTGAGGCTGCTGCGGATCGATTCCGACAGTTCTACTACATAGGCGCCGGGCCAGAGTTTCTTGTTGTCCGAGGCCACCTGATCGGTCCTTTCCTCTATACGAACCTGAACATCCACGGAAGCGCCGTCACGGATAACCGTAAAGACAGCCCTGTCGCCGGGGCGGAGATCGCCAACCGTCATGGTAAGGGGATTCATGCCGCGCACTTCCTTGCCGTCCACATGGGTAATAAAATCGCCGGGTTTGATTCCGCCCTTGTCCGCGGGAGAACCCAGGAAAACCTGAGTTGCCAGCGCACCCCGTTTACCGTCCACGCCCAGAGCCTGAGCCGTCTCCTTGCCGGGATCGGTAAGGGAAACGCCGAGCCAGCCGTTTTTGATGGAACCGGTGTCGATAAGTTCATCCATGGTACGTTTGGTATTGTTAATGGGGATGGCAAAACCGAGGCCCACGGAACCGCCCCCGGAAGAATTGCTGGCGATCCAGGTATTGATGCCTATCACTTCCCCCCGGATATTGACCAGGGCGCCTCCGGAATTCCCCTGATTGATCGAAGTATCGGTCTGAATGAAGTCATTGATATTCCCCGCAGGGCCGCCGGTTCGGCCTACGGCGCTGACAATACCCATGGTTACCGAGGACATAAAGCCCAGGGGATTACCCACGGCAATGGCCCAGTCCCCTACCCTCACCTCATCGGAATTCCCCAGTGTGGCAAGGGGAAGAAAATCCTTGGTTTCGATGGAAACAACGGCAAGATCCTTCCGGGCATCCTTTCCCACGAGGACTGCCGGATACTCCTTCCCATCGTTGGTAGCGGCAATAATCTCACTGGCATCTTCCACTACATGGTTATTGGTGAGGATATAGTACTTGCCGCCTGAGTACCGGACTACAATACCGGAACCCAGACCCTGGGAACGAAATTCCCTCTCCTGCCCCTGACCGTCCCGGGGCCCGAAGAAGAATTCCCAGGGAATACCGTTGAAGTTGGGAATCTGCTGCCTCCGCACGGTAACCGTTTTAAGCTCTACTACCGAGGGGAGCACCTTATCCGCCACGGAACGGAACGCATTCTGCAGACCTTCCGCCACCGCCAAAGCATCGGCAGGTATCACTACGGAGCTTTCCTGGGCACGGGCGGTTTTCCCGGCACCGGGAGTTGAACAGGAAAAGGAAAGAAAGGCAAGGGAAAATCCGAAAATTACCCCCAGCAGCACCAAATTAAAGATAAGAAAGTTCTTTGAAGACAATTTTTTGACTAAGTTCATTTTTTTCTCCTGGAAAATTTAATGGTATGAGGCCGTTCCAAAACCCGGCAGGGATCATAATTTTAGAACAGCAAGCTCATTTGTTTTAATTATCGCGATAATTCAACTTTTGTTTCTTTAACTCATAAAAAAAATCCTCATGAAAATAGTTACACCGGGGCCGGGGTTCGTTCAGGCTCCAGACCGGTAAAAGCTTCCAGAGGCTCGGTGAGGATCTCGGTACGGCCGCCGTGGATTGCAATGGTATGCTCCCAGTGGGCGGAAACTTTACCGTCGGCGGTAACCACTGTCCAGCCGTCTTCAAGAATCTCAACATCCCCGGTTCCCAGGTTGATCATCGGCTCAATGGCAATAACAAAACCCTTACCCATCCGGGGATTGGGGCCGCGGGGCTGGTTGGGCACCTGGGGATCTTCATGGAGTTCCAGACCGACACCGTGGCCGCAGAACTGGTGCACCACTCCGTAACCCTTCTCCTGGGCATAGCCATTCACCGCCCGGGCAATCTGGAGAAGCCTCTCTCCTTCCCTTGCCGCCTCAATGCCCCGGTAGAGACAGCCGCATGTGGCCGCATTCAGGGCATGAATTTCCGCCCTCGTCTTCCCGGCCTCAATGCTTATAGCCTGGTCGCTGATGAAACCGCCCAGATCGATGCCGCTGTCCAGGGAAACAAGATCGCCGTCCCGTATCCTCCGTTTGGAAGGAATGCCGTGGATCACCTCATCGTTGATGGAAATACAAATCGAAGCCGGATAGGGATTCTTCTTCGGCCCATAACCGAGAAAAGCCGGCCTGCCGCCGGCTTTTTTGATCCAGGCATAGACCCACTTGTCTATCTCTATGGTCTGGACACCTGGTTTTACGAGGGGAATAAGCTCCCGGTACATGGCGGAAAGCATCTTGCAGGAACTGCGGATACCGTTTATCTGGACTTCATTTTTCAACCGAATCATACATTAAGCTTCCTGCGGAGTTTTGAGGCATTGGGAAGCGCCGGATCCCGTTTGAGCGCCTCCCGGATAATCCCTGCGGCGGAGGAATAATCCCCCAGCATATAGAGAGTTTCCGCCATGGAACGGAGCCAGCGGGCCTCGTCCCGGGGAGGAAAACCAAGTTCCAAAAGGGTTTCCATGCAGGAAAGCCAGGTTTCTTCGTCTACCTGGGGCTTAAGATGAAGCCTCACCAGTTCCTTGAGGCTGATCTCCACATCTTCCGTAAAAAAATGAAAGTAAGGCTTGCGCCGTTCTTCCCGGAGCACCCTGGTAAGCAGCACAAAGGCATCGTAGTATTCCCCCCGGCGGGCCAGCTCATCGGCAAGAAAATAGGCGCCGTCCATCCAGTCATCCCGGGAAAGATACTTTTCCATGGGAAAATTGACGCCGCCGTTTTTCTTCCAGACGGCGATGGCATCCTCCTCTTCCAGATGAAAGAGTTCAAAAAGCACCAGTTTCGCCTGGCTGGCAGGGTCTTCCGGCCTTTGCCTCAGGAAAGTCCGGTAATCAAAGCCCCCCCGATCCACAAAACGTGAATAGG
Organism: Treponema sp.; assembly: GCA_031281925.1. Classification (GTDB taxonomy): domain Bacteria; phylum Spirochaetota; class Spirochaetia; order Treponematales; family Breznakiellaceae; genus JAIRNJ01. The sequence goes on from JAITES010000071.1 coordinate 5,136, forward strand.
CCCTGTCATACTCAAAACGGCGGTCGGCATCGGAAAGAATCTTGTAAGCGGCAAGCAGCTTCCGCATCCTGTCTTCGGTGCCCTTGCCCGCAATATCCGGGTGCAGCCGCTTTGCCTTTTCCCGGAAAGCCCTCTTTATGTCAGCAGAACTGGCGCTTTCCGTTAGCCCAAGCAGGCTGTAGTAATTATCCACACTATTTTTCCGCTATCCTAAAAAAATTGAATCGAAGATGAAACAAAATTTCATTCGATAAACAGCGCCTGTCCATAAAGCCGGTTAGCTGGACAGAACTTTCAGGCTCCTATTCTTTTACCCAGAGCTTCCGCATGGGGAGCCGAGAGGAGAATATCGCTCCAATTCACCGTCATTCCTTCTTTTTCCATGGCCTTCATCAGGTTTGAAAGAGCGCGGGCGGTAAAAAGCCCCCCCTTCCGGATAAAGGCGGCGCTCTTCTTGCCTCCGAGACTACTCCCCACCGCAAGCACAGGAGAGAGGGAATCGGCAAGCTTGCCGGAAAAGAAACCAACGGGCTCGGCAACTACGACAATATACTCATAGCCGGGAAGCCTCATGCCGTTTTCTGTCCATGCGTCGAGTATATCTACCCGGTGCCCCATGGACTCCATACCCCTTGCCAGGGATTTTACATAGTCCGGAGGAGGCTTGCGCTGCGCCGGTACACTAACTATGGCAATTCTCATGAATACATCCTTTACTTCTACGCCTGCTTATATATCTGATCAATACCCGGTTCCTTGACAAGAAGCACCGAACATTTGGCATTTATCATAAGTTCCCGGTGGGAATGAGAGATAATATCCCTGGCGCTGCGATCCTTTTCCCAGCCCCCCAGAACGATAAAATCGGCCTTTTTCTCATCCGCCACGGTAAGAATCTCCGTATAGACCGCTCCCCGGCGAATCTCCCGCTCCACCTTGACTCCCTTGGCCCGGGCCAACTCTTCAACAAAGGAAAGATAACGTTCGCCGTTGGCTTCCAGACTCTTTTCGTACTCCTGACTCTCCTCCTGGATGAAGATCTTGCTCAGGGTAAGCTGACGAATCGTGGCGACATCTACGACATACACCGCGGTAAGCCTGCAGCGAAGCTGTTTACTCATGACGATTGCATACTTGGCAGCGAGGATTGAAGCATCCGAACCGGTGATTACCACCACGATGTTGGAGATAAGGGGCTTCATCATTATTCTTTTCCGGCCTTCCTTTTCAAGAGTTTGCTGGTGAAGAAGGAGTCCCTGTCCCGTTCTTCCAGGCTCGATTCAATATAGACCCTGGTTTCTCTGGCAGTAGGAATAACCATCTTCTCAAGGGCATTTACCCTGCGCTGGGTTTTGCGAACCTCACGGGCAAGACGCCATGCAATGGTTCTTACCGCCGCCAGTTCCGTACAAACCTTCAGCATCTCAAAGAATTCTAGCACGGTTTCATCGCATTCTGCAAATGAATTTGCCGGAGAATACTTAAGTTCCGCCTCGGGAAGCTTGACTTCAAGACCCGGAAGACTCATCCCGGCGGCCGAAACCTGTTTTTCCCGCAATTCAAACCGGTAACGGATATTCCGGGAAAGCCGGTCGGCCCGTTCCCGGCCCACCACGATGAGCATACGCTTCAGTGCAGGATAGGCAGAGGCCACCCGTGTATCAAGATCCCGCTCCAGAAGCTTTACCTGCTCCACCTTTGCCATGAGTTCCATCACAAGAATCTCCCGCTTCTGCTCCAGAAGGTCGTAACCCTCCTCGGCGGTAGCAAGCCGCTCCTTTACGCGGATAAGATTGCTTTTTGTCGGAGCTATGTTTTCTTTAGCCATAAATACTCAAACTAATGTATAGTATTGTATTTCATTTGACAATGGGATGAAAAATATAGAAATAGGGAATTATAGTACCCGTAAATTTAGAGAAATTCGGATTATTCCCAGGGATTGAGCAGGGACAGCCCCCCGATCTCATCAAAATCACGGATGTTGCGGGTCAGGATGATCAGCCGGTGGGCCAGGGCCGTTGCGGCAAGAAGGGAGTCAATGTAAGGAAGGGTTCTGCCGATACTGGCCCGGAGTTTCCCCCATTCCAGCATGGAAGCGAAATCCGGAGAAATAATACGGTTTTTGAATGCGGCCGGTATCTGATTATTGAGCCAGTCGAAAAGTTCAGCTCTCTTTTTCCCCTGGGGCAGCTTTTCTATACCGTACGCTATTTCTCCAAGAGAAAGAATACTTATATAGACATCCTCCAGGGGGAGAGAATTAACCAAAGCTATTGCCCGGGGACTGCCGTTTTTCTTCCGTATTTCGGAGAGTACATTGGTATCCAGGAGATACTTCACAGATCAATTTCCCTCATTTCCTCGGGCAGCCGTTCAGGCAATTCCAGTTCCACATCCGCCCAGGGGGAATTCTGAAAAAACTCCACAATGCTCTGCTTTTTTGGACTAAGCTTCCGGTACTCCTCCATGGAGAGAAGAACAGCCGTTTCTTCCCCGCGGACGGTGATGATCTGCGGCTCCTCTGCCGCCGCCTTGACAAGCGCGCTTAACATGGCCTTTGCCTCCTGTAGCTGCCAATGTGCGTTCCTTTCAACCTTTGCGTTCATGTGTTCTTTCCTTATAGCCAATATAGTCTGACTAGACTGACTATATTGGAGGATGAGGAAAATGTCAAGGACTGCCCTGGATTTTAATTTTCCTTTATGGGGAGCCTGGCCCCATCTTTGAGGAAGAGCGGAATAATGTCGATGGGCGCGTCAACGGTGGTCTCCTGCCCACCCTGATATTCTTCTCCCGTCCAGGCGTCTGTCCATTTCGCGCCGGAGGGAAGGTATACCTTTCGTTTCAGCGCGCCTTTTTCGATAACCGGCGCCACAAGGATGTCCGGGCCGAACATGTACTGGTCGTCCACGTTCCAGGCTTCCCTGTCCGCAGGGAAGTCGTAGAAGACAGGCCGCATGATGGGCGTACCCTTGTCCGCGGTGAGCTTCATCTGTGCGGAAATGTAGGGTTTGAGACGCTCCCTCAGGAAGAGGTATCTCTTCATCACCTGAAAACAATCCTCCCCATAGCTCCAGACCTCGTTGTCCGCGCCGGAGCCGAAGCTGCCGATGCCGGAAATGAAATCGCCCTCAAAGCCGTGCTGGGGATCACGCACGCCGTGGAGCCGGAATACCGGGCAGAAGCAGCCCCAGGCGAACCAGCGGAGGAGGAGTTCGTGGAAGTCTGGGTCATCGGTTCTCGCGCCGAAAAAGCCGCCGATATCGGTGGTCCACCACGGGATTCCCGCCATGGCCATGGAAAGGCCGGCCCGGAGCTGCCGTTGGAAGCACTCGAAGGTGGAGCCGATGTCGCCCGACCAGACCAGAGCGCCGTATTTGGCGCTGCCGGCCCAGGCGCAGCGGAGAAGATTCAGTGGATTGGCCATGCCGGCTTTCTGCATCCCGTCAAAGAAGGCCCTGGCGTAGTACAGGGGATAGAGGTTCCCGACCTGGAGATCGGTTCCCAGGTAATAACGGTAGTGATCGTAATCGTAGGCCGTGTATTCCGGCTCCGCTTCGTCAAGCCAGAAGAGTCGCACGCCCTTGTCCCAATAGTTCTGCTTCGCCTTGCTCCAGACGAATTCACGGGTACCCGGATTTGTGGGATCCATGAAAACTTCCTGACCAAAGGCCTGCATGGTAACCCTGACGCCCCGTTCGGTACGCACGAGGTAGCCTTTTTCCATCATCTCCCTGAAGTTCTCGCTGCGGTAATCGACCGTTGGCCAGATGGAGACCATCAGCTCTATGCCCAGGCTCTTGAGTTCTTTGCACATGCCTTCCACGTCGGGCCAGAACTTGGGATCGAATTTGTATTCGCCCTGCTGAGTCCAGTGGAAGAAGTCTGCGACAATCACGTTCATCGGGAGCCCGAGTTGCTTGTGTTTGCGGGCGACCGTGAGGAGTTCTTCCTGGCTGCAGTAGCGCAGCTTGCACTGCCAGAAACCCATCGCGTAATCGGGCATCATGGGCGCCCGGCCCACTACGTCCATGTACGCACACTCGATTTCGTCCGGTGTATCCCCGGCGACGATCCAGTAGTCCATCTGTTTGGTACTTTCCGCGACCCACTCGTAACCGTTGTTTCCGAAGATCGCCTGTCCCACCGCCGGATTGTTCCAGAAAAATCCGTAACCCAGGTTGGAGACATAGAACGGCACCGAGGCTTGAGAGTTCCGGTGTGCCAGCTCCAGAGAGCAGCCCTTCATGTTCATGAACTTCTGCTGGTACTGTCCCATGCCGAAGATTTTTTCGTCGTCGTTTGCGAGGAAGCGCACGGCAAGGCGGTAGCTGTCGCCTTCAAGAGGCCGGAATTCCCTTCCGTTGATTTTCAGCGACATGCTGGGCTGGTCTTCGTGGCGTCTCCAGTTCTCCTTAAGAAGGATCTCTCCCTTACTGTTACTGAAGGTGATAACACCGGTTCCGGTAAGGGAGGCCTTTATCTTGCCGTTGACGATTTCCGCACTGGAAAGATCGGCTAAGCCTATCAAACCGCCGCCTGAATTCTTCCTTTCGGCCCTGTTTACCGTGACCTGGGCCTTTGCGGGTTTAGCCTCCATGAGGGACCAGTTCTCACCCGTAAAGGAGGCGTTGGACGTGGCGCGCACCCGCAGGGCGTTGGGCCCCCAGGCTTCAATACAGACCCTGTTATTGTCAAATTCGTAGTACAGTTTGTTTTCTTTTTCGTATAGCATATAAACTCCTTTTTGTTAAATTTCTACCTACCGTGCCCCAATATCGATTCCCATTTCCTTGGCGGAGAGGATCGGGTCAAGGTACTTTTCGATATGTTCCTGCTTGATGCGCAAAAGTTCGTCACGGGGAATTTCGGTAAGGACGCGCCAGCCCAGGTTGAGGGTGCGGTCTATGTCGCGGTTTTCCGTTTCGTCCTGGGTAAGGAAGAGCTGCTCAAATTTTTCGGCGAACTTGAGGTACTGTTTGTCCCCTTCGGAAAGTTCCTCCTCGCCTATGATGCTGGCAAGATTACGTATCTGTTTTACTTTTGAATACGCGGCAAAAAGCTGGCTTGAGACATCCTTGTGATCTTCACGGGTCATGCCTTCGCCGATGCCGTCTTTCATGAGTCTGGAAAGGCTGGGGAGGCCGGCGACCGGGGGGTAGACTCCCCGCTGGGAGAGTTCCCGGTCAAGGACGATTTGCCCCTCGGTGATGTAGCCTGAAAGGTCGGGGATGGGGTGGCTGATGTCGTCGTTGGGCATGGTAAGGATGGGGATCTGGGTGATGGAACCGGAGGAGCCGGAAATTTTTCCGGCGCGTTCGTAGAGGCTTGCAAGGTCGCTGTAGAGGTAGCCGGGGTAACCTTTGCGGCTGGGGACTTCGCCCCGGATGCTGGACACTTCCCTCAGGGCTTCGCAGTAGTTGGTCATATCGGTCATCACCACCAGGACATGCATGTTTTTTTCATAGGCCAGGTATTCGGCGGCGGTAAGGGCGCAGCGGGGCGCCACAAGTCTCTCCAGGCTGGGCGCATCGGCCAATGACAGAAACACTACCACGTTTGCCAGTACCCCGGAACGTTCAAAGTCGTCCAGAAAGAAGCGGGCCACATCGTACTTTACCCCCATGGCGCAGAAGACCACGACAAAGGGTTCATTGCTGGTGAGGATCTTCGCCTGCCTGACGATCTGGGCCGCAAGCCGGTTATGGGGAAGGCCGTTACCGCTGAAAATGGGAAGTTTCTGGCCCCGGATCAGGGTGTTCATGCCGTCAATGGCAGAGATTCCGGTCTGGATGAAGTCACGGGGATAGGTACGGGCATAGGGATTGATGGGCAGTCCGTTGACATCCAGCGAGCTTGAAGAAAAGATGTCCCCGTAGCCGTCGATAGGTTCCCCCAGGCCGTTGAAGATCCGGCCCAGAAGGCCGGGCCCTACCCGGATCTCCATCGGTCTGCCGAGAAACTCTACCCGGCTGTATTCCGCGGAGAGGCCCGTGTTGCTCCCGAATATCTGGACTGCCGCCCATTCCTCCGAAAGATCCACCACCCGGCCCATACGACGGCCTTCTTCCCGGTCATAGACATAGACTACCTCATTGAAGCCCACGTTGCGGCTCCGTTCGGTAATCACTACCGGCCCCTCTATCCGGGTAAGGCCCTTGTATTCAATTCCCCGCATTATTTACTCCAAAAATCTATTCACTCCAAATCTACAACGTTTCCCTGATCCTGTAACTCCGTTCCAGTTCTTCAAGACTTGCCCGCATTGCCAATTCAAACTCATCCAGAAGGGAAAGTTCTTCGTTTTTTACCACGCTTTTGAGCCGGGAAAGGCGTTCCCTCAGGGAACGATCTTCCGTCTCCTCACCGGTTTCCACCGGAAACTTCGTTTCAAGAGGGGAAGCTTCGTCACGCTGTTCCCCGGATGAGGATGCCTGCCTGATCGAAATCCCGGAGGCTGCGGCCCGAAGGCTCGTTACCTTGGTGAGGGGCGCGCCCAGCTTGATGCAGGCCTCCGCCCGGCGGTGGAATTCCATGATGATTTCCAGGAGCCTTATCTGTTTGGCGGGAACACAGTACATATCAACTTCATCAAAACTATTCTGCTGCAAATAGCCGTCTTTTATGATTTCCGAAGTTACCAGCACCAGCCGCTGATCATCGGGCAGTGCATCGGGGCCTATAAGCCGCACAATCTCCGCAAGGCGCTGTTCACGCTTCAAAAGATCCAGACATTCCTGGCGCACGGCGGCCCATTGGAGATTCACCCGCTCCCACCAGGGTCTCACTTCCTCCGCATACTCGGAGTAGCTGTCTATCCAGCTTATCGCCGGGTAATGCCTGGCGTTGGCGAGATCCCGGTCAAGGGCCCAGAAACAACGGATAAAACGTTTTGTATGCTGGGTAACAGGTTCGGAGAAGTCGCCGCCCGGGGGAGAAACCGCCCCGATGATAGAAACCGAACCTTCCACCCCGTTCAGGGTATGTACCCGGCCCGCGCGCTCGTAAAATTCGGCGAGGCGTGTGGGGAGGTATGCGGGAAAACCTTCCTCCGCGGGCATCTCCTCCATGCGGCCGGAAAGTTCCCGCAGGGCCTCTGCCCAACGGCTGGTACTGTCCGCCATGATCGCAACATGGTAGCCCATGTCCCGGTAAAACTCGGCCAGGGTAACCCCGGTGTAAATGGAAACTTCCCGGGCCGCCACCGGCATGTTGCTGGTATTGGCGATAAGGATCGTCCGCTCCATGAGGGAACGGCCTGTCCGGGGGTCGGTAAGGTGGGGGAACTCGGTGAGCACATCGGTCATCTCGTTGCCGCGTTCCCCGCAGCCGATGTAGATGATCACGTCCGCGTCGCACCACTTGGCTATGGCATGCTGAGTCATGGTCTTTCCGGTGCCGAAACCGCCCGGAATAGCCGCGGTGCCTCCCTTGGAGAGGGGGAAGAACACATCGATAACCCGTTCCCCGGTAACCAGCGGCATCTCCGGCGGGAGGCGTTCCGCGGAAGGCCGCGGGATCCGTACCGGCCACCACTGGGCCAGGGGAATTTCCTCCCCCAGGCTTGTTTTGGCGACGACATCGTTCACCGTATATGAAGCGGCAGGGGCAAGTTCAAGCAGGGCCGATTTTTTTACCGTCGGGGGAACCATGATCCTGCAGGTTATGCTTTCGGTCTCCTTCACGGTTCCCAGTACCATGCCGGGAATCGCGGGAACGCTCTCTCCCGCGGCAATTTTTTTTGCCAGATCCGGGTCGGGGATGAAGGGCCACTTCTTTTCGGGGTCAAGGGGATTGCCCCGGCTTCCCGAAGCCATAAAGGCGCCGTTCTCCCTGAAGAGGGTCTCCAGGGGCCGCTGTATTCCGTCATAGATCGTGCCCATGAGGCCGGGGCCCAGGAGAGCCGAAAGCGGACGCCCCGTGGAGGAAGCCGATGCGCCTATCATGAGTCCTGTATCGTCTTCATAGACCTGGATCACCGCCTCGTCCCGTTCCAGCCTGACAATTTCACCGATGATCCGTTTTTCCCCGACTTCAACTACATCGAAGAGCCCTGCGCTTCCCAGGCCTTCCGCCCGGATTATGGGCCCCGAAATCCGCTTGATCCGCCCTTCAATCATGATAACCTCTATCCAACAAAACCGGACATACACGAAGTTTCATGACAGAACCTCTCTTTCGGAGGGGGCCGTAAGGGCCTCCGGCCCGAGGAGGGCGCCTACCAGTTCTTCCCGTTTTTCATGGAGGACGGAATCCAGAATCATCTCTATGGAAACCTTGATCGTTACCGCGGGACTGTCCAGAACAAGGGCGGGAAGAGAAGAGACATGAGACTCTTCCAGGGACAGGGTTTTCGGGATGGAAGCTTCCCCAAGGGCGCCCGCAACGACCGCTTCCGCTTCGGCCTTCTCAAGGCCTGCGTATATGAGCCGGCAGCTTTCGGAAAGGGAACCGGGCACTTCCTCAAGCCGGCTCTTCATCTCCGTTTCAAGAAGACCGATGATCCGCTCCCGCGGCTGCTTTTTATACCATCTCTCCGCGGAGGCCAGCAAAAACGTTTCGATGCGTTCCGCCTTGGCCCGCCGCTTGTCCAGGGGGAGTCTTGCCATGATCTCCTGGGTACTGCGTTTCTGCCGCGCCGCATAACGGCGTTCAAGGCCGGCAACGGCCTCATCGGACTTCTTTTGCCAGGATTGGGCATTGGCCTTGACCGTGTCGTCGGCGCCCTTCAGTATCTTGAAAGCCTTCCGCCGGGCGTCCTCGAGTATCTCCCGGTCTAAAACTTCGGTTGACTGTAGTTCTTCCATTTACACATGTACTCCAATAGCTTCCCGGATGGAATCAACCAGGGTTTTGCGGCCCGGAAGTCTGCCCAGGGTACCGGGAATCTCCACCACCAGGGGGTAACGGTCGGAAAGCTGCCACTTAATGAGAAGTTCTCCCAGCCAGTCTGCCACTTCTTCGGTCAATATAAGCACCCGGCAGCCTTCCACCCCTCCGGGAAGCACAGTCCCGGCAGTTGCGTCGTAGCCCTCCGTGATACGCCGGAAAATGGCGGAAGCCTCTTCCGCATCTCCTGCGGTAGTACCTTCAACCCCCACAAAACGGAAAGCGGTAACCAGTTCCGGATCCCCGATAAAGAAAAAATCCACGTTACAGGATCATGATTAACAGGGCTACCAGGAAGCCCCAGAGACAAATGCCTTCCGCAAGGCCGGCATAAGGCAGAGCCTTGCCGGAAAGGTCTGCGTTTTCACTCATGGCGCCCATTGCGGCCGATCCAATCTGCCCGACAGCGATGCCGCCGGCGATACAGGAGATGCCTACCGCCAGCGCGGCGGCAAAGTACTTCCATACCGAAGAATTTCCGGCAGGAGCTTCCGCGGCGGCGGCCTCCTGTGCAAAGAGAGCGGCGCCGAGAACCAGCAGGACTGCCGCCAGAAAAATTACCTTTCGTTTCATATTCCTCTCCTCAATTTATACCTTTTCTAAACCGGAAGGGTTTGTATTCCACCCCGGTTTCGATGAAAAATTTACTGAAAAATTCATAATACTGAAGCCGTACCACCTGTATGGCTACAATCATCCCCTCCAGAACGATGATAACCGCATTGCCGAAAGCCATGATAAGGAGGGCCGCCAGAGGCCCAACGGGGCCCGCTTCAAGACGGCTAATCTCCTCGGAAAAACGGAACACAATGTAGGAAAGCACCGCATGACTGAGGGCGAAAGCCCCCACCCGGAGGAAACTAACCGTATTGGAAATATAGGTAGAAGCGGTTTCCAAAATCTCCACAAAGCCTTCCACGATAAAAACCATGATGCCGTGTTCCAGCACCGGTCTTTTCCCCGTGGCAAGCCGCCAGATTACAGGGCCAAAGAAGATACAGAAGACCGGCAGGAGGAGGCCGATAAAATCGAACCACATGAAGGGACTCTTCAAAAATATCCGCACCGCTATGGAAACGGCATACCAGAAGAAGAGGAGTCCCGCAATGCCTGTCTTGGAAAAGAAGGCCCCTTCGTATTTTTTCATGATGCACAGATTGATGATATTCACAAGGAGGCCCACGGAGTTGAGGATGATCCCCACGGAGATGGTAAAACCGAAGAAGTAGAAAAGCTTGGCAACGCTGCCGCCCTTCTCCGCCAGAGGCATGATAGTGAGGATTCGATCCACCGGCCTGCCGGATAAAAGTCCGGTAATCGCCCTGGTGGGCCCCACAAGCAGTTCCTCGTTGGTAAAGACTTCACCGTTGAGCAGGCCCATAAGCATGGAGGCGATGCCCACCGCCATAAGGGGGCCTGAGTAGCCGCGGAACCGGGAGAGGGCCTTTATTCCCCGCTTGCCCGCCAAAATCCCAAGGAGGAACAACACAAAACCCTGGCCCAGATCGCCGAACATGATGCCGAAGAGAATCGTAAAGAAAAAAGCCACAAAGGGCGTGGGATCTATGGTGCCGTAAAGCGGCGCTCCGTAACTGAAGACCACCCCTTCAAAGCCTTTGACAAAGGCGCCGTGTTCCAGGGAAACCGGCACCTTCTGCCTGCCCTCCTTCACCGTGGCTATCTCGTCGGGGTTAAAAGTCCGAACGGAAAGGCGGCCGTCGGTGAGCTTTTGCAGTTCTTCCACTATTTTGATGATGATGTCCTGGGGTACCCAGCCTGCAAGAAGATAGATACTTTTGGTGGCGATGAGCCTGCTCTTGAGCTGTTCCACAATGGAGGCCATGAGGTAGGAGGCAGCAAGTTTCTTCAGGTTAGGGCCGAACTCCCTGCGCATATCTTCCTTCTCTTCTTTTATCCGTTCAAGTTCCCTGTCCACATCCCGGAGCCGGCTTTCAAGGCCGGAGAGGAGTTCTCCCGGCACTCCCTGATACCCTTCAGGGATGGAAATGGGGATGAAGGAGAAACGCTTCAGTTCCGAATCCAGGGCAAAACGGCCTTTCCTGGAAGCAGCGGCTAGGATCCTGTCCCCGCCTTCCCCGTCTTTTCCCGAGTCCAGAGGGATAATTACCGCACGGTCGGCCAGGACTTCCCGGATTTCGTCCTGGGAACGGGAATCGAGCCGTCCTACCCGGAGGGTTAAATAGGAAAGCTGATCCAGATCGGAAAAAGGGGCATTGAGATTGGCAAAGGCTTTTGCCTCGGTGAGTGTTTCTTCAACCTTCTTCTTCTCCTGAATCTGCTCGTTTTCCCGTGCGGAAATGGACTGAACGGCATAGCTTATCCTGTCGGTAAAAAGCTCCTCCTCTTCGCCGGGAAGAACACTGTCCTCATCCGGCTCTGCGGGAAGGGGGATACCCAGCACTGCCGAAGCGCTTTGAAGCTTTTCAAGAGTCTCCTTGATATGCTGCCAGGAGGCATCGTCGAGAGAATGGGCCGGTCTGTTTGATTCGAGGCTCCCCCGCTCCGCTTCTTCCTCGGTAAAATGAAACACGCCGCGGCGGCCAAGGTATTCGATAACCGCATCCACGTCTCTGGAAAGGACGGTGAGTTCCACATGCTTCATCTTGCGGGGGCGAATCATGAAGGACTTACCTCCAGAAGGGAAAACACATCCCGGCTCGACATTCCAAGACTCAAACCTTCGGCGACACTGGTCAGTACATCCTCTTCAAACTGTTTAAGCTTGATAAAACAGAAAACCGTATCCAGGGAAAAAGGCTTACGGCGGAAATTCTTCTTTGCCAGTTCATAGAGATACTCGCTGGCGGTATTCTGGAAGAAACGGGGATCTGCCGTCCAGGGTTCTCCGGCCCGTTCCGGATTGAGAAAACTCTCCCGCGGCCAGGACTGCCAGGACTGCCGTGAATCCAGGGGAGTATCCAGAATTGCCAGGGCTTCGTCCGCAAGAGATTCGCCTTTAAGGTCAATTTCCAGAAGATGCCGCCGCAGATCCGCGGGCTTCATGCCGTAATAGGTACGCAGACGCAGCACCCATGCCGAGTTGCGGAGCCGTATCTCTTCGGAAAGGATACGCCCGGCGCTTATCCTGTCGTTCCTGTGGAGGGCAAGAAGGCCCTTCCAGAGTTTGTTGTAGTACAGGCGGTCAAGTTCAGCCTGGAGGAACATGGGATCTTCGTTTTTTTCCTTCAGGAGGAATTCAAATTCGGTTCCGCCGAACATTGCCTTTTTGTCCGGCCATGCTTCAAAATGAACGGTTCTGAAGGGGCCTATGTCGATAAAACCGGGAGCTTTTTCCCGGGCTGAGAGGGCCTTTAGGGCCGCCTTGACATCGCTGTACTCATAGGAACGAATCAGCAGGGAGAGAAATTCGGGGGGCCTGGAAAAAGACTTGATGATTGCCAGGATCTGGCCCGCCGAACGGCCTATGATCCGGTTTTCCAGGTCTTTCAGCAGTTCCCGTTCCGGCAGATCACGGCTCCCCTGGGAGAAGATCAGGCGGTCAAGCTCGGAAAGACGGCTGCAGCCGGCCAGGGCGGGGATACGCCGGCCTACAAAGGATTTACCAATGATCCCGCAGGCTTTGGCATACACATAGGCTCGTTCCCCCGTTCCCGGCATCTAGATCCCTCCGGCAATATATTTTTCCATCAGATTAGAAAAATTTGTTTCGTCAAGCGGCATGGCTTCCAGGCTCTTCCGGTAGTCTTCAAGACGGGAGCGGTAATCTTCCCGTACCCGCTCTATAGCCTCCGTATAGGAAACCTCGGCTTCCGCAGAGCTGGAGGCATAACGTTCATCGTAGAGAATGCGGTTCTGCTTTTCCCCTTCGCTTACCCGGCGATCCGCTTCGGCCTGAGCATCATCCACCAGAGCCGAAGCTTCAGCCTCAATCTTAAGCAAATGCCCCAGTATATTCTGCTCATCCATATAGTACCGGCCTAGTTCAGGGCAATAAACATGTCTTCGTATTTACGAATCACCGCCCACGCGTCCTTGGGGTCCTTCTGGGCCTGCAGATCAATATAAAATTGAGGGTTTTCCAGAAGTCCCGCGAGGCGTTTCAATATGCGCAGATGCTTTTCCATATCTTTTTCCGGCACAAGAACCATGAAGAGGAGGTATACAGGCTGACCGTCCAGAGCATCGTAATCAATACCCTTGCGGCTGATCCCCAAAATACCGTAAACATCCTCGACGGCATTGGTTTTTCCATGAGGGATGGCGATGCCCTTGTGAATACCGGTAGACATCTTCGCCTCCCGTTCCCTCAAAGCCTCGAGAATCTCTTCCCTGAACCTGGAACCCGATATTTGACAGAAATGATCTACCATTTCCTCAAAAGCTTCTTCCTTGTCCTCCGCTTCCAGAGCAACTTTGATGTATTCCATCGGAAAAACCTCGTACAGGAACATGGCTTCCCCCTTGTCCTATTCAGCCTCATTCCCGGCGTCTGCTTCCGGAGCAGGGGAACTTTCATCTTCGGCATTCAACTCTTCGTCTATCCAGTTGGAAGTGCCGGCTTCACCCTGAAGCTGCCGCCCTATCTGTTCAACGCGTGAACCGCCGGGAGTCCGGTTTATCAGAGCCAGGCCAAGGCTGATGACAAGAAAGAGGGCTCCCAGGATACTGGTGGCTCTGGTTAATACGTTTCCGGATCTGGAACCGAAGGCCGAACCTGAACCGCCGGCGAAAATTCCCCCGAGGCTGTCGCCTTCTTCATTCTGTACCAGTACCAACAGGATCAGCAGAATTGCAATAATGACAAAAAAGACCAGTAAAACGATACCCAAAATACCCATTTTCAAAAACTCCAAAAAAAAGAATGCCTCTTCCTGTTCCAAAATCAGATTAAGAACAGGATCATTTTATTCTAACGAAGAAAAAAAACTTGTTCAATACGGACGACAAAGAAAATGCCCCGGTATTTTCTGTCCTACTCCCTGATGTCCTCAATCTCGGTGCCGGGGATGGTTTTTGCGGCGGCTTCCACCATTTCCCTGCTGATGCCGGTGATCTTGTAGGTGCCCCGGAAACGGGAGAGATCGTCCGCCTCCGAGGTAACAAAAGCCACAAAATTGCCTCCCCATTCGGCGATTGTCCCGGCAAATTTGGCAAGCTGCCCCACCTTCTCGGTCATGGAGAGGGTTATCCGTATCCCGGGATGGCGGGCGCCGAAGGCATTGATGAAGACCTGAAAGAGGTCTTTTGTGGTAACAATCCCCACGAGAAGCTTGTCCCCGCCGGGGAGGGTGCGCATCACCGGGAGGCAGGAGATGTTCCGGTCAACCATGATCCGGGCCGCTTCTTCCACCACCTCGTTTTCATCAACGACCACAACATTCCTCTCCATGATCTTTTCCACCTTGAGCTTGGAGAGAAGGGAGCTGATCTCGTACATATCAAGGCTCGTAGCCTGGGAGGGGCCTGCCTTGAGCAAATCCCTCTTGGTAACGATCCCCACAAGCACGTTGTTCTTGTCCAGCACCGGCAAACGGCCGATCTTTTCCCGATCCATGAGGGAACGAGCCTCCGCTACGGAAAGATCCGGATGCACAAAGATAGGGTTTCTCGTCATAACACGGCTTACAATCATATTATTATCCTCCTAAATAGGCTGTTTTTACCGCTTCGTCTCTTGAAAGTTCCCTTGCCCCTCCCTGCTTTACGATCTCTCCTGTTTCAAGTATATATGCCCGGGAGGCAAGAGAGAGGGCTTTGTACGCATTCTGTTCCACCAGGAGCACGGTGGTTCCTGTTCCGTTGATTTCCCTGATCACCTCAAAGATTTCGTCAACGAGGATCGGGGCAAGGCCCATGGAAGGTTCGTCGAGAAGGAGGATACGGGGCCTTGCCATGAGGGAACGGCTCATGGCGAGCATCTGCTGTTCTCCGCCGGAGAGAGTCCCGGCAACCTGACGAAGCCGTTCCTTGAGCCGGGGGAAGATACGGCACACCTTTTCCATGTCTTCCTGAATGGCCCGCCGCTGGGCCCTGCTTAAGGCCGGCCGGGAGTAGGCGCCCATCTCCAGGTTGTCCCGGACGCTGAGATTGGCGAAGATCCGCCGCCCTTCCGGTACCTGCACAAGCCCCGAGGCAACGATCCTGTCCGGGGGAAGGGCGCTGATGTCCTTCCCGTCAAGATACACCTTGCCGGATGTTTTTTTGATGATATTGGAGATTGCGTGGAGGGTGGTACTCTTTCCCGCCCCGTTGGAACCGATAAGGGTGATGATTTCCCCTGTAAGCACCTCAAAGGAGATGCCTCTAAGAGCCCTGATGGCTCCGTAGTGGACGGTTAAATTTTCAACCTTCAGAATGGTATGAGACTTCGTTCCGTTTCCGGCTGAATTTTCAAGGCCAAGTTCACTCATCCTTCAAAACCGCCCCCAACCGCTTCCTGCCCCAGATATGCCTTGATCACCGCGGGATCTTTCCGTATCTCTTCCGGCTCTCCCTGGGCAATGGTTCTGCCGTAATCCAGCACCAGAATCCTCTCGCAAATCCCCATGACAAGCCTCATGTCGTGTTCGATAAGGAGGATGGTAAGACGAAATTCCTCCCGGATGCCGGATATAAGCTTCATGAGTTCCTCGGTCTCCTGGCCGTTCATCCCCGCGGCCGGTTCATCCAGGAGAAGGAGGCTGGGATTGCTGGCCAGGGCGCGGGCAATTTCCAGTTTCCGCTGCTCGCCGTAGGGCAGGTTCCGGGCCAGTTCGTATTTCTTGTGTTCAATATTAAAAATCGAAAGAAGTTCCGCTGAACGGCCTTCCATGTGGGCTTCATCATGGTAGAAACGGGGAAGACGGAAGAGCACATCAATGGGATTCACCGTGCGGCTTGAATGAAGCGCAATGCGGATATTGTCTTCCACACTCAAATTTGAAAAGAGCCTGATATTCTGAAAGGTTCTGGCTATGCCGATGCGGTTGAGATACGCGGGCTTGATTCCGGGTTTGGCGATTTGGTACAGGTTCCCCAGCCGATCCAGAAATTCAATGTCGCCTGAGCCGGGGGTGTAAATACCCGAAAGCATGTTGAAAATCGTGGTCTTTCCGGCCCCGTTTGGCCCGATAAGGCCCACAAGTTCCCCGGCCCTCAATTCCAGATTAAAATCCGATACAGCCTTGAGGCCCCCAAAATCAATGGAAAGGCCCTGTACCTTGAGACAGAGTCCGGTCTTGTGCGGCGCGCCGGCGGATACTTCAGCCACGGGCGCGCCTCCCGCGGCCAAGACCGGCAAGCCGCCTGTAGAGCCCCACAAGAGACAGTTCCTTCATACCCATGAGGCCCTGGGGCCGGAAAAGCATCACGAAGATCAGGATCAGGGGATAGATGAGGAGCCGGTAATCCTGGAGGAAACGGAGGAATTCCTGGAGATAGGTCAGCACATAGGAAGAGAGAATCGAACCGGTCATGGAACCCATGCCCCCCAGAACCACAAAGATGAGGAAATCAATAGACCTGAGGAACTGGGCGATGTCCGGCTTGACGAAGCCTACAACCATGGCATAGAGGCAGCCGCCGAGGCCCGCAATAAACGAGGCAATTACAAAACCGGTCATCTTGTAGCGGAATATATTGATGCCGCTGGAATTCGCCGCTATCTCGTCCTCCCGGCAGGCCATGATCGCCCTGCCGTAGCTGGAACGGAGAAAATTCTGCAGGAGGGCCAGCACGATAATCAGAATTACGGCAACCGTCACAAAGGCCATTTCACCGTTCAGCACCATCACGGTGGTAAACTGCCTGCCGTTGGGGCCTCCGGTAAGGGATTTGAGGTTGATAAAGACAACGCGGATGATCTCCCCAAAACCGAGGGTAACGATGGCAAGGTAATCCCCGGAAAGCTTCAGTACCGGAAACCCGATGAGAAAACCCGCAATGGTGGTAAGCGCTATGGCGCATACCGCGGCCAGGGGCAGGGGCAGACCGAGATCAAGATTGAAAAAAATGCAGGAATAGGCCCCTATGGCAAGAAAACCCGCCTGCCCGAGGGAAAGCTGCCCGGTTATGCCTACAATCATATTAACCGACATCGCCATGATGGCGTTTACCCCACCCATGGTAAGGATGTGAGCCGTATAGACATCAATGACGCCGGTTTTTATCAATAAAAAGGGAAGGGCTACCGCAAGAACACCCACAACCGTGAGGAGCATTCCCGGGCGAATGGAAATCTCAGAATCCCGCTTTGAAATCCCTGCCATACTATACCTTTATCCTGAGCTTTCTGCCGAGTATTCCCGTGGGCCTGATCAGCAAAACGATGATCAGTATACCGAAGGAAATCGCATCGCTGTACTGGCTGGAAATAAAACCCTTGGTCATGGTTTCCGCTATGCCGAGGATAAAGCCTCCCAGCATGGCGCCGGGGACGGAACCGATACCGCCCAAAACCGCCGCGACAAAGGCTTTGAGACCCGGCATCATGCCCATAAGGGGATTTACCTGGGGATAGGCCGAGGCATAGAGTACACCGCCGGCAGCGGCAAGCACAGAACCCAATGCGAAGGTAAAGGATATGATCCCGTTTACGGAGATCCCCATAAGGCTGGCGGCATTCATGTCGAAAGAGACCGCCCGCATGGCCTTGCCCCGTTTTGTATAGTTTATCAGTAAAGTCAGAACGAGCATGAGGAAGGC
>JAITES010000233.1 GCA_031281925.1 Treponema sp.
TTGGGGAGGATCAGATCATTGGCGCTTCCGGGAAGGGGGTGGTGGACATCCGCGAACTGGGGCTGCTGCCCGGCGTGGAACGGGTGGCCGCCACCAGCAAACCCTACGAACTGGTGAGCCGGGAAACCCACGGCGAAGATACCATAGTACGCGTTGACGCAGGGAAGGGCGTTTCCGTACAGATCGGCGGCAGCCGCATCACCGTTATTGCCGGCCCCTGCGCGGTAGAGAGCCGGGAGCAGATTCGGGAAACCGCCGCACGGGTGAGGGAAAGCGGCGCGGTGATGCTCAGGGGGGGCGCCTATAAACCCAGAACCAGTCCTTACGCCTTTCAGGGTCTCGGCATGGAAGGTCTTGAATACATGAAGGAAGCCGGGGAAGAGCAGGGTATGCCCATTGTCACCGAGGTGGTTTCTCCCGAGTTGGCTCTTCAGATGAAGGATCTTACCGACATGTTCCAGATCGGCGCCCGGAACATGCAGAATTTTGAATTGCTGAAAAAAGTCGGTTCCCTGGGGAAGCCGGTTCTCCTGAAGCGGGGGCCTTCCGCCACCATAGAAGAATGGCTCCTCTCCGCCGAATACCTCTTGGCATCGGGAACGAAGGATGTGGTGCTCTGCGAACGGGGAATCCGTACCTTTGAAACCTATACGCGGAACACGCTCGATATTTCCGCCATTCCGGTAGTCAAGGGGCTCTCCCATCTTCCGGTGATCGTAGATCCCAGCCACGCGGTCGGAATCCGGGCCAAGGTGAGTTCCGCGGCCCTGGCGGCCATTGCCGCGGGAGCGGACGGTCTTACCGTGGAGGTGCATCCCCGGCCGGATGAGGCTCTGTCCGACGGTCCCCAGTCCCTCTACCCCGAGCAGTTTGAACGGCTCATGCGGGACATTGAAGCCCTCTCCCCGGTGGTTGGAAAGGAACTGCTCAGAACGCCGCGGCCTGAACATATACGTCTTCATAATGCCCTGGCCGGGAACGCGGAAGCTTCTTCCCGGGACCTGAATCTTGCGGAGCTTCCGGTTGCCTTTTCCGGGGAAAGCGGCGCCTTTGCCGAGCAAGCTCTTCTCCGCGCATTCGGGGAAGAGGCGCCGCGGCTCCGGCTTGACGGTTTCAAGGCTGTTTTCGACGCGGTGCTCGACGGCTCGGCAGCCTTTGCGGTGGTTCCCGTGGAGAACAGTCTTGCCGGTTCCGTGCATGAAAACTACGATCTCTTCCTCCGTTATCCGGACATCGCAATGGTCGGAGAACTCAAGCTGAGGATCGTTCACTGCCTCATCGGAGATGAAAAGGCCGATATTGAAGGCATCAGCATCATCCGCAGTCATCCCCAGGGATTCGCCCAGTGCCGGGACTTTCTGGACAAGCATCCCGAATGGATCCTGGAACCCTGGAACAACACGGCCACCGCGGTAGCCTCCATCGCCAGGGAGGGGGCGGTAAAGGTGGCCGCCATTGCCAGCGAGGCAGCCGCCAGGGCTCACGGTCTCAAGGTGCTCAAGCAGGGGATAGAGACCAACCCCCTAAACTACACCCGTTTCGTCATCATCTCCAGAAAAATCGGGGACAGGGCCGCTCTCCCTCCCAGCCTGGGTTCCGGCATCCTGAACAAGGCCAGCATGGTTTTTTCCGTGTCCGACGAGCCGGGAAGCCTCTTCGCATGCCTGCGGATCCTCAGTGAGCGGGGGATCAATCTCTCCAAGCTGGAATCCCGCCCCATCCAGGGGAAGCCCTGGGAGTACCTGTTCTATGCCGATGTAAGTATTCCCGAGGCGGTGGAGGCCTTTGATCGCGCGGTGGAGGAGTTGAAAACCAAAACCAGGGACTTTCATTTCCTGGGCCGTTACCGGGCTTCGCTGTAAAACTTACATTCGTAAATTGTTTTTTTCGTAGATATTGTATTATTCTTGCATTGTACTATCATAGAAATATGATGTTTTTTTCAAATTTTTGAAAAAATTTCAGACATCAACATTTTGGAGGATGATACAATGAAGAAAACCATCATTTTGACGCGGATACTTGTTTCCGTACTCTGCGCCCTTTTGATCCTGTCCGCGGCGGCCTGTTCAAAGAAGGCCCCGGCCGGCGAGACCGGAGAGGGAGGAATTTCAGGCGAACTCATGGTATGGCTTGATAATGATGACTGGGCGGCGGCGGTCATTGAGGCCTTCAACGCCAGGTATCCTGACGTAAAGGTAAGTTATCAGAATGTCGGAAACGTAGACAGCCGGGGCAAAGTGTCCCTGGACGGGCCTGCGGGCATAGGGCCAGATGTGTTCCTCATGCCCCATGATCATATCGGCAACGCGGTCATCGACGATATCTGCGAACCTTTCAGCGCGGAGGATGTGGCCCGCTATTCCGGCTTTATTCTGGATGCGTCGATCAAGACCTGTACTTTCGAAGGAAAACTCTACGCGCTGCCCATTTCCACGGAGAACATCGCTTTCTTCTATAATAAGGATCTTCTGGGAGATACTCCGGTTCCCACAAGCTTTGAAGAGATCAAGGCTTTTGCGGAAAAGTGGAACAATCCTGCGCAGAACAAGTACGCGCTCCGCTGGCAGGTTGATGACGCCTACCACAACTACTTCTTCCTTACCGCCTACGGCATGAGCATATTCGGGCCCAACATGGATGATTACAAGAATCCCGGATTTGACAGTGAAGCCGCGCGAAAGGGAATCGAATTCCACCACAGCCTCCGCAAGTATTTTAATGTCAATGTAGCGGACGCCACCTGGGATACCACCGTCGCCGCCTTTCAGCGGGGCGAAGTGCCCTTTACCATTACCGGGCCCTGGGCAATCGGAGACGCCAAGAACAACGGCGTCAATTTCGGTATCTCCAAACTTCCGACCATTGAAGGAAAGCAGCCCCGGTCTTTCAGCGGCAACATTATTGCCGCGGTTTCAAGCTACAGCAAGAACTTTGACGCGGCCTTTGCCTTTGCGGATTTCCTTGCCAGCGTTGAAGGCGCGACGATCCAGTTCAACGTTACGGGCAAGCTTGCGGCCTACAAGGACGTGAGCGGTATCCCCGGCCTCAGGGACGATCCCCTGCTCAAGGGCATCATGGAACAGGCTCCCTATGCGGATCCCATGCCGACCATTCCCGAAGTAAATCAGATGTGGGACGCGCTCAAGAATCTTTTCACCTTCACCTGGGACAATCAGCTTAGTCCTGAGGAAGCCCAGAAGAAGGCCATGGAGACCTACGACAACGCATTGCAGATTGCAGGTAAATCGAGGTAAATAAAATGAAGTTCCTTCCGCCGATTTGTTCAGCTGTTATTTGGGGTTCCGGGCAGCTCATCAATAAACAGAAGATAAAGGCGCTTATTTTCTTTGTGTTTCAGCTTTTGTTTGCCGGCGTGGAGCTTCTTTCCGGCGGCGCCAATATCCTGGCCGGGACTGCAGAGCCCCAGTTCAGGAATGCCGGTTTCTTTGTGAAGGGTTTGTGGGGCCTTGTTACCCTCGGCACTATGCCCAGGGAAAGTTCCCGCCAGCCCTTTTACGATCATTCGATAATGCTCATGCTGGCGGGGATCATTTCCCTCCTGGTGCTTCTGATCTTTGCGGCAATCTGGATCTGGAACATTGCCGATGCATGGCAAACCAGAAAGCGGATGAGCGGCGGAAGGAAGACGGAATCCAGCGTACAGTATTTCAAAAAACTCTGGCGCGATTCTTTTGAGTACATCATGATCACCCCCGGCATACTTCTGATTATCTTTATTTCCCTTGTTCCGATTATCTTTGCGGTCCTTGTGGCATTTACCAACTACAACGCAAACTTTATCCCCCCGCGTCGTCTTGTAGACTGGAACGGATTCAACACGTTTATTGACATCTTCAAAATCAGGATCTGGGGTTCCACCTTTGTGCAGATATTTATCTGGACTGTAGTGTGGGCCTTTCTGGCTACCTTTTCCGCCTATACCTTCGGGCTCTTCCAGGCCCTGATTCTCCGGGCAAAGGCAGTAAAACTGCGGAATGTGTGGCGCGGGATCTTCATTCTTCCCTGGGCCGTTCCCGGCCTTGTGTCCATGCTGGTTTTCAGGGCCATGCTCAACTCCGAAGG
This sequence comes from Treponema sp., assembly GCA_031281925.1. Classification (GTDB taxonomy): domain Bacteria; phylum Spirochaetota; class Spirochaetia; order Treponematales; family Breznakiellaceae; genus JAIRNJ01. Next base: position 4,087 of record JAITES010000233.1, read on the forward strand.
GGCCATCAATCAGCTTCTTCTCGGAGCGGGCATCATTGAGCATGCCATCCCCTTCCTGTCAAACGTATTCTGGGCCAGGCTCTGTCTTGTCCTGGTGAATGTGTGGCTCGGCTTCCCCTACTTCATGGCGCTGATAAGCGGCCTGATGACTACCATTCCACAGGAGATGTACGAGGCCGCCCAGATTGACGGCGCCAATGTGTTCCAGGTTTTCAGGAAGATTACACTGCCTTTCATCATCGCTTCCACGGCCCCGCAGATCCTTATGAGCGTTACCTTCAACTTCAATAACTTCAACATGATCTACTTTCTTACCGGAGGCGGGCCGCCCAATCCCTCGTTCCAGATGGCCGGTTCAACAGATATTCTGATCTCCTGGATATTCAAGCTGACACTGGATCAGAGGATGTACAACTATGCCTCGGCGTTGAGCATATTCATATTCATTATCGTAGCATCGGTTTCCGCATGGAATCTCCTGCGTACCAGAGCATTCAAGGAAGATTAGGGAAGCGCCGATTGGGTTTCCCAAAGGGAGCAGCGCATGAAACTGTATAAAGTAAAGAAAATCGTAAGCGGCATTTTTATCTATCTGGAACTTTTAATCGTGGCGGTGATTGTAATCTATCCCCTGCTCTGGGTTGTGGGTTCTTCCCTCAATCCGCAGAACGGTATTGCCCGCTCAAGCATGATCCCGGACAATCCCACCCTGGCCAACTATGTCCGGCTCTTCCAGAAAACGCATTACCTGGCCTGGTACGGCAACACACTCTTTGTGGCGGTGTTCACCACAATCTTTTCGATTGTCCTCCATACCATGACGGCGTTTGTGTTTGCCCGTTTCCGTTTCCGCGGACGCAAGATGGGGCTTCTCTTTGTAATGATACTGCAGATGTTCCCCAGCTTCATGGGCCTTACCGCCCTCTACATGGTGGCCCTGAACTTCGGTATGCTCAACAATCTTTTTATGCTGATCATCGTCTATGTTGCCGGCGGCATTCCGCAGAATATCTGGCTTGTCAGGGGCTACATGCTCAACATTCCAAAATCAATGGACGAGGCGGCTTCAATTGACGGGGTTACAAAGCTGCAGCTCTTCTTCAAGATCATTCTGCCCCTGTCCCTGCCGATCATATTCTTCATCGCGGTGACCAGCTTCATGGGCCCCTGGATGGATTACATGCTGCCCCGTTACCTCATCAACATGAGCGAAAAACGGACTTTGGCTATCGGCCTCTTCGATCTTATAAACGGGACGACACAGGACTTTACCGCCTTCTGCGCGGGCAGTGTACTTGTGGCGATACCCATAACGATCCTCTACATGGTTTTCCAGCGCTTCCTTCTGGAAGGCCTCATGGCCGGCGCAAACAAGGGAGAATGATTGCGGGAATATTTTATGGCGGCCTCTCTGGCCAACGGAGACCTGCGCCGTTTTGTAGAAATTGTACGGAGAATGAAGGGGCCCCTTCCTCTCCTCCATTTCTTTTTGATCAGCGCCATGCTTTACATCCCGCTGATGCACAGTCTTGCAAGAAGCAGTCCCTGGGAGATGTTTCAGCGCCTGACGAGAGAAGTTCCCGGCGGCATTACGGAAGCGGATTTCAACGAAGGCATGTATCTGGCAGGATACGGAGGCAGGGTGCTGCTTCCCCTGCTGTTCCTTGTTTTTCTGGTGCTTCTCGTACTGCAGGCTGTGTTTTTCGGCCTTGGGGCGGTATTTTTGGGACTTAACCGCTGGAATTCGCAACAATTCTCTTTCAGGGATCGTTTTGGAATTTTTGTGATGTCCTCCACCATCCCTGTAATTCTTGCCGCCCTTTTTGGTTTTTTTATTCCCGTACTGCATATCGTGGTTTTTTATCTTGCAGAGATTCTGCTCGCCTTCCATATTTCCAACAGGTACGATGCCGGTGAAAAAGAAGACGCGTTTTGAGCCGCCTTCCCTGGGCTCCCTGTACAGTCCTGAAAAGACAAGCTTCCGTGTCTGGGCGCCCGGAGCGGATTCGGTAGAAGTTCTGCTCTACACTTCCGGCAGGAGCGATGAATGTCCCCGCGCGCGTATTGCCATGAGGCGGGAAGAGGGCGGCTTCTGGTATGCGGAAGTCCGTGGGGATATAAAAAACACATACTATGTATACGGGGTAACGCGGAACAATAGAGAATCTTCAGATTCAAAAAACATGAAACAAAGTTTTATGCCGGCGCTTGACCCTTATGCAAAAGCCCTTGGCGTAAACGGCAAAAGGGGCATGGTGCTCTGCCTTGAGGAAACCGACCCCCCCGGTTTCAGGACTCACGCAAAACCTCCCCTTGCCGCCCCTACTGATTCTGTCATCTATGAATTGCATGTACGGGATCTCTCCATGCATCCGCATTCAGGAATCAAACACAGGGGGAAGTATCCGGGGCTTGCGGAAACGGGGACCGTAAACGCAGACCCTGAGTTCTTCTACCGGGGAAAGGCGCTAACGACGGGCCTGGATCATATCAGGGAGCTGGGAATCTCCCATATTCATCTTCTGCCGGTATACGATTTCGGTTCCGTTGACGAGGCAAAGGGCGTTTCCGCCGAATATAACTGGGGCTACGATCCTGAAAACTACAACGCTCCGGAAGGCTCCTATTCAACAGATCCCTTTGACGGCGCCGTGCGTATCAGGGAATTTAAAATCATGGTGCAGGCCCTGCATGAAGCGGGAATCCGGGTGATCATGGACGTGGTGTATAACCATGTGTATTCAGCCGCAGAATCAAGTTTTGAAATTCTTGCTCCCGGATACTTTTTCAGGATGAATGACGACGGAACTTTTTCAAACGGTTCAGGCTGCGGCAACGAAACTGCCTCCGAAAGGGAGATGGTGCGGAAATTCATGGTAGAAAGCCTGTGCTACTGGGCGGACGAATACAGGATTGACGGTTTCCGCTTTGACCTTATGGGACTCCACGACATTGAAACCATGAATATCATCCGTTGGGAACTTGATAAAATCGATCCTTCCATCATCATGTACGGTGAAGGCTGGACCGCGGAAGATTCCCCCCTTGCAGAAGATCTGCGCTCTCTCAAGAAGAACGGCAGGCGGCTCAATGAAAGGATCGGCCTCTTTAGCGATGACATGAGGGACGGGATCAGGGGCAGCGTCACGATAGAGAATGACACGGGTTTTGTAAACGGCTGCGGAAAGAGGACGGAGGACATAAAGTTCGGTATTGTTGCCGCGGTAGAGCATCCCCAGGTGGATATTGAAAAGGTACACTATTCAAAAAACTTCTGGGCAGGGGAGCCTTCCCGCTGCGTCAACTATGCTTCAAGCCACGACGATCACTGCCTCTGGGATAAACTTAAACTCTCCGTTGCCGCTTCAGGGGACGATGAACTTGTTGCATTAAACAAACTCTCCGCTGCAATAGTTCTTTCAAGTCAGGGCATTCCTTTTTTTCTTGCGGGGGAAGAGATGGCAAGGACAAAGGGGGGAGTAAAAAATTCATTCAAATCCCCCGATTCCGTGAATATGCTGGACTGGGACAGGAAAGCCGCATTCATGGATCTGACGGAGTATTACCGGGGCCTCATACTTCTGCGGAAAACATACAGAGCCTTCACCCTGCGCTCTTCCGCAGATATTCGGGAACGGCTCCGGTTTTTTGAAACGGATTTGGGCATCGCGTACAGCCTCAACGGGGAAGGACTTCCTCCCCCTGCCGCCGGATCTCCCTACAACCGCTTCATTGTGATCTTCAACCCCTCTGCGAAAGAGATGGAATTCAGCCTGGACGAAGGCCGCTGGGATCTTCTGGTAAACGGCCGGAGCGCCGGAATCCGGCCCCTGGACCGGCTTGAGGGAAG
>JAITES010000245.1 GCA_031281925.1 Treponema sp.
GCGAATTAAGCGAAGCGGTAGCGGAACTTGAACGGGTTAGTTCTGCTTTTAACAAGCGCCTTCAGTTTGTGGTGGATCATCGTTCCCAGGAGATTACCGTCAAGGTGATTGATAAAGAAACCGATAAGGTAATCAAGGAACTGCCCCCGGAAGAATTGAAACGGCTGCACAGCGCACTTAAAGAAACGATAGGTTTTCTGTTTGACGAAATGGTTTAGGGGCACATGATGGGGGGATATGTCCGATATATACGTACCGGGGGTTAAAAGTCGGTTTGGTACAGATAAACTCATTGAAGACCTGATGAAGGTTGAACGGGTTCCTCAGCAGCGTGTTGAGAAAAACGTTGAAAACCTTCAGACCCAGAAAACTTACTGGCAGGATCTGGGAAGGCATATCGGTTCCCTCAGGGAAAGCGCCAGAATTCTCTTCTCCTTTCAAAACCCCTTTAATGATAAAGTCGCTTCTTCCTCGGATGAAAGTGTAATCAGCGGGCTTGCAACCAGGGAGGCAAAGGAACAGGAATACCGGTTTACCGTAAAACAGCTTGCCCAGGCGGATCGTTTTCTTTCCGTTCCCCTCTCCAATGATTTCAAGATTGAAAAAGGGGATTATGAATTTACCATCGGGGAAGACAAGGTCAGCTTCAATTTCCGGGGAGGCACGGTAAAGGAATTTGTCGATGCCCTCAACCGCCGGGGACGGGATCTTGTCGGCGCAAGCCTTATCAGCGTGGAACCGGGAACAAAATCTCTCCTTATTGAGTCAAAAGTCAGCGGAGACAACAAACGGCTCGGCTTCGGCGAGGCAGCGGAGCGGCTTGCCATAGAGGCGGGGATAATCGAACAGGTACACAATTCCCGCCGGGATATTAACCTTGAAGGCGGAACTCTTTCTGTCAAGGCGGGAAATACCGCATCTATCCGCCTGAATCCGGTTTTGCAGTCCGCAGGAAATCTGGCCCTCCGTTTTGAAACCGCCACGGAGATCCGCTCCCAGGAAGCCCTTGAAATTCCCCAGCCTCCTCCGGGGCCCTCGATTCCCTCATCCGGTTCCCTTACCTACGGCGGAATCACCATCGAAAATGAACCTTCTTCGGCTCCCTTACCTGTCTGGACTCCTCCGGAACCTCCAAAACGGGTAGACGATTTTAATATGATCTCCCTGAAATTTACCGACGGAAGCAGTGTTATGCTGCCCGAGATGCACGATTCCCAGGGCTTTACCTCCAGCCAGTGGAGGCTTTCCGATATTGCAGGCTCCAGAACTATCGCCTCAATCGAAATAAACAACCGGAATACTCACCGGGACATGTCGATCCGCAACATTACGGTTTTCGATCCCGATGCCCCCAGCGGCGTCAAGCCGAGAAATGCGATTTCGACCGCCCAGGATGCCATAATCACCATGGAAGGCATCGAAATCCGGCGGCCTTCGAACGATATCGGCGATCTTATCCCCGGTGTTACGGTTACCGCCCGCGGTGTTTCGGATCGTCCCGTTACACTGGGCGTTACTCCCGACCGCGAAGGAGTAAAGGAATCGATCATCAGCCTTGTGGGGAACTATAACCGCCTTATGGCTGAAGTTAATGTACTTACCCGCCGGGATGACAAGATTATTCAGGAACTTTCCTACCTTTCCAAAGAGGAACAGGACGAATTGAGCAAGCGTCAGGGAGTTTTTTCCGGAGATTCTACCCTGACCCAGTTCAAAAGCAACCTCCAGAAGTCCGCCTCAGTCCCCTACCCTGCTTCTGCCGATCAGGATCTGATTATGATGGCCCAGATTGGAATCAGTACCGATGTACGGCGTTCCGGCGCGGGAGGCAGTTACGATCCTTCCAAGCTGCGGGGTTACCTTGAAATAGACGAAAAGGTTCTCGATCATGCATTGGAAACCCAGCTTCCGGTCATTCAGCAGTTATTCGGCTCCGATACCGACGGGGATCTCATTATAGATTCAGGGCTGGCTTATTCCCTGGATCAGCTTACCAAGCCCTATGTGGAAACCGGTGGTTTTATCGCCTTGAAGACAGGTACCATAGATTCCCGGATAAGCCAGGATCAGCGCCGGATAGATACCATGGAACGGCAGCTTGCCGCCAAGGAGACAGCCCTCAAGATCCAGTATGGTCAAATGGAAGGAGCCTATTCGCGGATGGAGAGGATGCAAAATTCTCTGGATCAATTCAGCCGGCAGAATAGCCCCAGCAACAGGTAACATGATGGAAATTAGCATAAATGGCGAAAAAGGCGGCATCACCCTTGAACAGGAAAAAACCGCCGGAGAAGTCCTCTCCGGGCTCGAAAGCTGGCTCCGCAACTCGGGCCACCGTTTGAGCGGAATAAAAATCAACGGGGAATTGGTTAAGGCAGCCTCCCTGGATGATGTATTTGACAGGGATCTGGGAGATATTGAAAACATGGATATTCTTACCAGTTCCTGGGCAGAACTGGCAGTAGATGCCCTGGCGGACCTGATTCGGGATCTGTGCGACTTTGAAGAATCAGATTTTCAGGATCGCGGCCGCTTTGCCGCCGAATGGATCGAGAGCCCCTCTTCCCGTTTTCTTTCGGAAGAGATTCCGGAAATTCACGCATGGGCCTCTTTTGCGTTTTCAGGACAGGGTTACAGTCCTTCGGAGCTTAAACTCATTGTGGAGGAAAGGCTTAGGGAATTGGGAGATCCCCGGGCGGAGCTTGAGAAGATCGGGAAGCTGGTAGAAGAACTGGAAAAGAGGCTTGAGGATCTGCCTCTGGATTTCCAGACCGGAAAGGACAGGCAGGCAACGGAAACGATTCAGATCTTCAGCGCGGCGGCGGAAAAAATTATGCGGATCTATGCGATTCTCAAGGTTGAAGGATACGATTTGGTATCCCGCAGGGTTGAAGACAAGACCCTTCCTGAGTATCTGGAAGAATTCAATACCGCTTTGAGGGAATTGTTGGCCGCCTATGAGGCAAAAGATGTGGTTTTGGCAGGCGATATTGCCGAATATGAACTGGCGCCCCGGCTGACCAGGCTTTTTGCCGGCATAAAAGGAGACTAAAACGCATGGGAGTACCTCTTTTCCTATACCCTCTGCAGATGCCTCAGTTTTATAAAGAGACACGGCCGCAGGACGCCATAGTATTCGTTGTCGGGATTGTCGTACTCATCTTTATTTTTGTTATTGTCAATATTGTCAAAAAACGTTCCCCTGTCCTGAATTCGGAATCAGGAAGCGGCGTTTCCGGCCCGAAACGCTTTTCCGGCTTTGCCCTGCACCGGATTGCCGCAGATATGGGCCTGGATAAAGAGCAGACAAAAATGCTGGAATTTGTTCTTAAAAGTGACGGGGTGGCGGATATCGAACATTCACTTAACAGCCCCAACCTTCTGGATCGTCACTTCAAAAGGGCTTACCGCCTGATCGAACGGAATGCCAATACGGAAGAAGAAGCGCAGAACCGGCTGGCGGTTCTCTTTACGACCCGTAATATACTGGAAAACTCAGGCGGCGCCGGTGGAGGAGTTACTTCTACCCGCCAGATACCAGAAAATACCGCCGCCGTGCTCACGGTGGGAGATGAAAGTTACCCGGTTAAAGTACTCTCCACCAAGGGCGAAAACCTGATAGTGGAAAATCCATATAATGCCCTGGGTTCCCCAATAAGGCTTCCCAGGGGAGGCAAGGCGACGCTTGCTTTCTTTACCCGTTCCAGTAAAGGCTTTGCCTTTGAGACCAGGATTATGGGTACCTCAGAATCAGGAGACAGGCCGGTATTGCAGCTGATACATTCGTCTCAGCGCAAACAGCTTTCCCAGCGGCGCTTTCGCAGGAGACAAGAAATTATTTCCTGCGGGCTCTTCCTTGTTAAAGTTGAAGAGACGGGAAGAAAAAAAGAAAAAAAGATGATTGTGGACAAGCGCCAGATCAAGGGAACGATCATGGACATCTCAATAGGCGGTTGTTCCATAAAAGCCAATGCCGCAATTCCTTCCGGTACCCTTCTCAAGATCAGTTTTGATCATAGTGGTTTCATGTCTGTTGCTGTACTGGGACAGGTACTCCGCACCAACCGGAGCGGGGTGAGCATTGTTATGCATATCAAATTCCTCCGTATTCCCCGAAAGTCGATGAATGCCATCAACGCTATAGTATTTGACTACAGTGATGATTGACGATAAAAAAAAGAGGGAATATAGTTGAAATAGATGAAAATTCTGGAATTCAGGAATATTACCCGCAAGGATGTACCTATTTATTATCGGCGTGTCTTTTCCGGAATAGTGGTTTTGGAACTGATAAACAAATCCGTAGATGTATCCCTTGATTTTTCCATTGAAAAAAAACCGACAGGGGACAATGAAATAATTGTTACCCTAAATGAAAAGGTGGATTATCCTCTTGTTCCTCTTATAAAAGAAATAAAAAAATACATAGATAAGCTGGATGCTTCAGGAGCCCTCCCTGATTAGCGTTATCAGTTCTTCGGCGGAAGAAACTATCGCATTGGGAGAGAAATTCGCTGCGGCTTTACCGGCCGGCAGCATTGTTGCCCTGAACGGAGGCCTCGGGGCCGGAAAAACAACCCTGGTTAAGGGTATTGCCCGTGCTTTGGGCATAGAGGCGGAGATTACCAGTCCGACCTATACCATTATCAGCGAATATGAAGGAAAGATTCCCCTTTACCACATAGATGCGTATCGTCTTGCAGGGGATGAAGATTTTTTTTCAATCGGCGGCACGGAGCTTCTCTCAAAGGGAGACGGCCTTGCGATTATTGAATGGAGTGAAAGGATTTCCCGATCCCTGCCTTCCGGGACTATCAATGTGGAAATAGAGATTCTGGAAGGAGATAAACGGCGGATTTTCATTTCCGGAGTGGAATTTGAAGCTTTGCCGCAATCTTCCCGGGAACGCCGGGAGGAGACGGATTTAATCGGAGGCTTGTCACGGTAAATACACTCGCCATTGATACGGCTACCGGTTTTTTTTCCGTCGCGCTCAGGGCCGGGGACAGGGTGTACCATTTTGAAGAGCAAGTCGCTACGGGCTCTCTAAATGCCGTGCAGGGGCTTCAGGTACAAACGGCATCCCCGGGCCAGCGGCCTGCAGGGACTCGTGCGGCTTCCAATCATTCGGAACTGCTTCTTGACTGCGCCGGTTTTTTAACGGAAAAAGCAGGGATCAAGCCTGCTGATATCGGCTCTGTCCTTGTCATGAAAGGCCCCGGCTCCTTTACAGGACTGCGGATAGCGTATGCCGCCGCAAAGGGGATTGCCCTGGCTTTGGGGAGCCGCATGGCAGCATTTCCCAGCCTGGATGTCATGGCCTTTCCCTTCTCATGCTGGCCCGGTTTGGTTATGCCGGTGATAAATGCCAGAAAAGGCTGTTTTTTTACCGCCCTGTATCAAAATGGAAGGCTCCTGGCCGGCCCCATGGACACGCAGGCGGAAGCGGAAGATTTTCAGGCTGTACTGAAGCCTTTTTTTGATAAAAACCAGCGGATTTTTCTTACAGGGCCTGATGCGGCCATGCTCAAAGATGCCCTGAAGCCGTTTGCCGGAGATGAAACACTGGTTTTGGATCCTTCGGGCCTTAGGGGTTATGCCCCAATCTTGCTGGAGGTTGAAAAAAAGTATGATTTGCCCGATAATAATACTGAGTTATTCTATTCAGGTCCTGAATATTTGCGTAAAAGTGATGCGGAATTAAACCTAAAAAGCAGCTGCCATGACTGAAGAAAATTTTGATGAAGAGTTAGAGGAACTTGGGGACGAAGTTGAAGCTCTTGACGATGAGGAAGCAGAAGAGCCTGAAGAGCAGATACAATTACCGTCTTCCGACTCCAATGCTTTTGAAGAAAGCACCTT
>JAITES010000008.1 GCA_031281925.1 Treponema sp.
CATATTGTTTGTTTTGATGACCCGCCGCATCGTATTGACAAGGCCTTCCAGGGGCCGGGAAAGATACGAGGCCATGACAAAGATAAGGGGAACGCCCGCCAGAATCGCGGCCAGAAGAATGATAAGCGAAGCATTGAATATCGTCTCTACCCGGCCGTAGAAAATATCCCGTTTTTCTGAAGTAAAGACCTGCCAGCCGAAGAGCAAGAGGGGGCTGGTATAGGCTACCCGTTTTTCTCCGCTTGCCGTTAGGGAAATAAATTCACTGCGGCTTTCATCAAAATAAATTTTCAGGGCATTCCGGTCTGCCTCCGTAAGAGCTATGGCGCCGGCGTTCATTACCAATTCTCCGTTGCGATCCAGGGCAAAAACCGCCTCGGTTTCGCTGCGGAGCAGGCTCATGGCATAGGTTTCCACCGCGGCCATTGCGGCCTTTTCCATGGCCGGAATTCCAACCACATTGTTATCCACAAGGAGGTTCCACTGGGCATCGGCAAAGGTCTTGAGCTGTTCCGAGCGGTAGGTAAGGGACTCCACCGCCAAACGGTTAACCGAAGAGGCCGCCAGGAAGTAGGACGCAAAACCTACCAGCGCCACGGAGGCGATCAGCAGGGGGAGAACAACTATCAGTATCTTTGCTTTTATTTTCATTTTTTTCTAATTAACCTGTAACCTGTATTTGAAACTTTTCGATGTAGGTTTCCCGGAATATAACGGTAATCTCGTAGGAGCCCGGGGAAAGGGTACCGGTAGGTATAAGACGACAACCGTCTACCTGGGGAGAAACCTCCACATAAGGCGCAGGACCTCCGTTTATGGCGCGTATACCTATCCGCCAGTCCGACAGCGACGTAGACCCTACCGAACCGGGGGGGAGAATCACTTCAACAATATAAGACGGATTGATCACCTTTATTTTAATGAAATCCCACACTACAACCGTAAACGTAGCGCTCTTGCCCTGAATGGAAACCCTCAGCCTCTGGACGCCTTCCGTGGTAGGGCTGTAACCCGAAATATTGCTTCGGCTTACTTCCACAATCCGGGTACGGCCGTCGTCGTAGGTACCGGTAACTTCCATGCCTGAAATGTCAAGCTCTTCCCCCCATTCATAGGTGGTCTTTGAGGGAATCTTGGTAATATCGATCGACACCAGCGCCGGTCCTTCTGTTTCGCTTTCGCTGGAACTGCCATTACCGCCGTTATCATCGTCGCCGCCGTCTTCCTCCCTGGTATAGACCGGGTTGGCACAGGAAAGGAAAAGCCCGGCCAGAACAAGCAGAGAAAAAAACCTGTACAAGATCGATCTCTTCATATTTTTCCTCTAGAAACGGCAGCCCATTCTCATACCGAATCCCCAAATAAAGGGATACCCGGTTTTAAGATAGGGTTCTGCATAGTAATCACCGTCATGGAAGGGGAAACGGAAACCTCCGCTTACTCCCCCAAGGAAATGGGGAGAAAAATCACCGTCTTTTTCTATGGCAAAGCTCATCCCCAGGTCTCCCTGGACAAAGAAGCCTCCATCAGGGAAACCCAGATCATAGAAGTACCAGCGGGCCAGAATTTCAGGCTCAACAGCGGTAAAGACGGAAAAGTCATCACTGACGGTGAGGGCGGCTCCGGTGATTATGTACTTGAAATAATGAAAATCCACCATGAGGGAACGTCCCAGCGCAAGGCCGTATTCGGTATTCATGTTCCCTTCCAGGCCGATACCAAGGCGGAACTTGTTTTCCTCAGCCTGTAAAGCCGAAAAGCTCAAAAAAAGAAACAGGATGAGAAATACGATCCCTTTATGCGGCGCGGTACGTACCATTTTCTGCTCCGGTAAAAACAATCTGTCATTCGAGTCTGATTTCAAAATGAAGTTTTGAAACAGCCCATTCAAAATGTTTTTATATAATAACATATCATTATAAAAAAATGCAATACTACAGAAACAGAATAAGTTGAATCTAAGGCTGCTGTTCCAAAATTTGACATTTTGGAACAGCTTCAGTTAAGAAGCCGTAATGCCTGCCGCCTGTGCGGTGCGGACAGTGACTTCCATGACCCGGCGGCGGTATATTCTGGAAACGCGGATCTGCAGCGCCCCGTACACAAAACTGTCCCCCGTGCGGGGAAGGCGGCCCAATTCCTCCAGTACCCAACTGGCAACGGTAGTACTTCTGGGAGGCGCCTCAGTATCCGCTTTTACGCCGAAAAATTCAAAGACATCTTCCAGGTTCGCCGTACCCAGCACCGACCAGCTGTCTGCCCCGATGTTTTTGATGGTTTTTACCACTTCGTCATGTTCGTCCCAGATCTCGCCGACGAGTTCCTCCATGATATCCTCCATGGTAACAATGCCGACAGTGCCGCCGTATTCGTCCACCAGCACCGCAAGATGGCTCTGCTTCTGCTGCAGGGTATGGAGCAGCCGGTGGATTTTGATCAGGGAAGAAACATACAGTACCGGCTTGATGAGTGTTTCCACCGGCGTACCGCGTCTTAAGGCTTCCCGGTAAAAATCCTTGAGCAGGAGAACTCCCGTGATATTATCGATACTGTCACGGTATACGGGAAGCCGGGAAAAGTCGGATTCGGCAAAACGCTTTTCAATTTCCTCGACCGTGTCGTCAAGGGAAACGGCGGTAATATCAAGCCTGGGGGTACAGATCTCCCGTGCGGTGATGTCGTCGAACTCGATCACCTGGCGGATCATTTCCTCTTCGCCCTCGTTGATGCCCCCGCCATGGGCAACTTCTTCCACAAAGGTTAAAAGTTCGTCTTCGGTAAGGGAACGATCCTGCTTCACCCTGAAAACGGAAACCAGAAAACGCCTCCAGTGGCTTATCAGGCGGTTCACCGGATTAAGCAGAATCATGAAGAAGCGCAAAACCGGCGCAAAGGCCATGGAGATCCGTTCCGGCGATTCCTTTGCGAGGGTCTTGGGAGAAATCTCCCCGAAAATCAGCACCAATACTGTCGTCACCAGGGTGGCAATGCTTACCCCGGCGTTTCCGAAGAATCCGACAAAGAGGACTGTCGCCAGGGCGGAAGAGGTAATATTGACAATGTTATTACCGATCAGCACCGTGGAGAGAAGACGGTCGAACTTTTCAATTAATTGAAGAACCAGTTTGGCGCGTTTGTCTCCGTTTCCCGCCAAATTCTTGAGTTTGATCCTGCTGGCTGAAGAAAACGCAGTCTCGCATGCAGAAAAAAAACCGGAAAAGAGAAGCAATACCAGCAGGGCAACGATGAGCGCTACCACGTGATCCATCCTGACGACAAGGCTGCCTCTCAGGAAGCGCCGGAGTTCAGGGCCTTTACCAGATCTTCTACCCCTGCGCCGTTGATCTTTCCTCCGCTAAACATGACAAGACTCCTCAGAGGCATATCGTCCAGCATGCTCCGGAACATGAGGAAGAGGCCGGGACTGTCGCCGAACATCTGCCTGAGCCCTGCGGCTATTTCCTCATAGATAGACTTGCCCGGTTCCCTGTCCTTGATTGTGGAGAGGGGGCTGTTAATGCTGTAGGGCTCTCCGGGGACGCGGTTCCTGGGGGGTATGGGCCTTCCCAGAAGGGCCTCAAAATCGGCATCGGGGATGTCGAGGGGAGAAGCGGAAAGAGCGAAGTAGGCGGAAGCCTTCTCTTTAAGGTAGGCAAGGAGGCTTTCCCTGCCGTCTCCTGTTACCGTGACGGTGGATTCGCACCTGATATCCCGGCTTGAAGCGCCGATGAGGATCCGGTAGGGGCCGCCTTCCACCGACCAGCCTGCGGGTTTCCCATTTACCGGGACGGGATTGTAGTAGGCAAAGCTCCTCCTGTCGAGGATGAAAGAAACCTGTTTCGACTCCCCCGCTTCAAGATAAACTTTTTGGAAGCCTTTCAGTTCCTTTTCCGGCCGGATAATGGAACTGTCTCCTTTTGCGATATAGAGCTGAACGATCTCCGCGCCTGCCCGATCCCCGGTATTGCGTACCGTAAGAGAAATTTCCAGATTCCCCTTTTCAGGGTCGAAGGAGACCGGAGTCGCATTGGCCTTGTATTCAAACTTCGTGTAGGAGAGGCCGAAACCAAAGGGCCAGCGCACGGGGATTTTTGCCGTATCGTACCAGCGGTAACCGACAAAGAGCCCTTCCCGGTACTCAACGGTCTTTTCTCCGCCGGGAAAATTCTTATAGCTGGGGTTGTCTTCCGGTTTGAGGGGCCAGGTTTCAGGCAGCTTGCCCGAAGGGTTAATCTTGCCTGTAAGAATATCCGCGGCCGCGGCTCCTCCCGCCTGACCACCCAGATAGAGGAGGACGATGGCCTTTACCCTGTCGGCCCAGGGAACATTCACCGGGGCGCCGCACTGGAGAAGAACCACCGTATTGGGATTGGCTGCGGCAACCGCCTCGATAAGCCTTACATGGCTTTCCGGCATTTCAAGATTCGTGCGGTCAAAACCTTCACTCTCGTATTCATCGGGAAGGCCCGCGAAAATGAGGGCCGCATCCTTTGACTTTGCCAGGGCCGCCGCCTGTTCAATGAGTTCCGCGTCGGGGCCTGAACCGCTCTTAAGCGAGTAGCCTTCGGCATACTCGGCCTTGAGTCCCGATTCGCTGAGGGCATCCCAGGGACTTTCGATCCGGGTAGGATTGATCCGGCTGCTCCCGGCCCCCTGGTAACGGGGATTCTTTGCCAGAGCGCCTATCACCGCAACGGAGGCGCCGGGTTTGAGGGGGAGTATGTTCCCTTTATTCTCAAGGAGAACCGCGGAAGAAGCCGCTATCTTTGCGGCAAGCCTGTGATGGGCGTTTTTATCGAAACTGAAACTATGGGAAGCTTCAAGCTTGTCCCGGAATTTGAGGATCAGATCCGTTACCCTTTCGGCCGCCAGATCGAGCAGCTTTTCATCGAGTGAGCCGTTTTGTACCGCGGCAACGATCTTCGCGTCATTTTCTCCCCCGGAACCGGGCATCTCAAGGTCGAGGCCCGCACGGATACCTTCCACCCGGTCAGAAGCCGCGCCCCAGTCGGTCACCACAAGACCTTCAAAACCCCATTCATCCCGCAGAATATCGCTGAGCAGCTTCCTGTTTTCAGAGAGGTATGTACCGTTGAGACGGTTGTAGGAACACATCACCGTCCAGGGCCGGGCCTGCCTTACCGCCTTCTCAAAGGCGGTAAGGTATATTTCCCGGAGGCTCCGCTCGTCCACCACCGAATCGATGGTGAGCCGGGACTTCTCCTGATTGTTGGCAGCGTAGTGCTTGAGACTGGTTCCCACCCCCTTGCTCTGAATGCCCGAAATAAGGGCGGCAGCCAGTTCCCCGCTGAGATAAGGGTCTTCACTGAAGTATTCAAAGTTGCGGCCGCAGAGGGGACTCCTCTTGATATTGACCCCCGGCCCCAGAATTACCGCAACCTTTTCGGACAGACACTCCTCCCCCATGGCCTTGCCCATCTCAACAAGGAGGGCGGTATCAAAACTTGAAGCGGTAGCCGCGGCCGTGGGGAAACAGGTGGCAGGCACACTTTCGTTGATGCCAAGGTGGTCGCTGCTGCCCTGCTGCTTGCGCAGCCCGTGAGGGCCGTCGGTAACCATGATCGAGGGGAGGGAAAGCCGCTCAATGCCTTTTAGAAACCACATATTAAGGCCGGAACAGAGGGAAGCTTTCTCTTCCAGCGTCATTTTGGAAACAAGATCTTTGCTATTCATGTCTCACCTCCGGGGGAAACAAATGCTTTTTACCATTCTTTGGGTTTAAAGTCTTTGGACGTTTTTGCTATGGCTATTGAATTACCTGTCTGAACCAGTACAAAAAAACCTTTTCTTTGGGCATAGATTAGAACATTTTTAGAAACAACCGCTCCGGCAACAGCCCCGACAAGTTTGCGTTTGTCCTTATGACTGTCCATATAGCGGCGTATTTTTTCCATGCGTTTTAAGTGGTCGTCCACATCTTCAATAGACAATTCTGTTTTAATTTCTACGGGCATAGCATATTCGCCGTTTTCCATAAAAAAGTCCACTTCGGCAAGAACCGTATTACCCACCGAAAACTTGATATTACTCCCCTTGGTGAACTTAAAACCATGAACACTGAATTTTTTCCATAGTTCAGCGGAAAACATCGCTTCGGTCATTTTACCGATGGAATTACCAATTCCGCCAATATTTTTTGTTAGTTTAGCTATTTCCTTCGAATTTTTAGCTGCTTCCTTCGAAGCTTTAGCAGCGATCTCCAAGGCTTTAGTAGCGATCTCCGAATTTTTAGCTGCTTCCTTCGAATTTTTAGCTACTTCCTCCGAAGCTTTAGCCG
>JAITES010000037.1 GCA_031281925.1 Treponema sp.
GGCATGCCTGTTCCCAAACCTCCATTCCCTGCCAACAAGGGACTGTGGCAGCGGCCCACGATCATCAACAACGTGGAAACCCTGGCCAATATTCCCGTGATCACTTCCAAAGGCGGCGCGTGGCTTGCCAAAATCGGAACTGAAAAATCCAAAGGAACAAAGGTCTTTGCCCTTACCGGCAAGATAAAGAATTCGGGCCTCGTGGAAGTTCCCATGGGAACCACCCTCCGGGAGATCGTTTTCGAGATCGGCGGCGGCATCAAGGGCGGCAAGAAGTTCAAGGGTGTGCAGACCGGCGGCCCCTCGGGCGGCATTCTCACCGACGCGGTGCTGGATACCCCTATCGACTACGAAAGTCTCACCGCCAACGGCTCCATGATGGGTTCAGGCGGTATGATCGTCATGGACGAAGACGACTGCGTGGTGGATGTGGCCCGTTTCTACATGGAGTTCTGCGTGGACGAGAGCTGCGGCAAGTGTTCTCCCTGCCGTATCGGTACTACCCAGATCCTCAATCTGCTGGAAAAAATTGCCAACGGCAACGGCGAAGAAAGCGACCTGGAGAGACTTGATACCATCGGCAGGGCCATGTCAAAGGCTTCGCTCTGTGCCCTGGGGCAGACCGCTCCCAATCCCGTCCTGTCTACCATCAAAAATTTCCGGGAAGAATACCTGGAACACATCAGGGACAAGAGCTGTCGTGCGGGCAAGTGTAAGAAGCTTGTACGCTTTACGATTGATTCCGCCAAGTGTATCGGCTGCGGCGCATGCGCCAAGAAATGCCCGGCAAACTGTATCACCGCGGAGGATGCTTCCAAGTATCCGGACAAGAAGCGGCCGCCTTACCTTATCGATCAGGCTGCCTGTCTCAAGTGCGGTGAATGTTTCAAGACCTGTAAATTCGGCGCAATTTCAAAGAAATAAGCGGAGGAGTGAAAAACCATGGTTAACATAAAGATAAACGGCAAGCCTCTTCAGGTTGAAGATGATATGACGATCCTCGAAGCGGCAAAATTGGTGAATGTAAAGATTCCCACCCTCTGCTACAACCCGGATCTGCCTCCCTGGGCTTCCTGCGGTATTTGCATTGTGCGTACAGCGGGTCCCGGCTCTCCCCGTATGGCACGGGCCTGTACCACCCAGGTGGCGGAGAACATGGATATCGTTACCCACGATCCGGAGATTATCGCTACCCGGCGTACGGTGCTGGAACTTATTCTCAGTAACCACCCGGCCGACTGTCTCCAGTGTCCCCGGAACGGGAATTGCGAGCTGCAGACTCTGGCTGCCGAATTCGGCATCCGGGAACTGCCCTTCAGGCATATTGCCAACGGGCTTCCCATAGACGACAGTAACCCTGCCATCGTGCTCAATCCGGAAAAGTGCATCCGCTGCGGCCGTTGCGTAAAGGTCTGTCAGGAGATGCAGAATGTCTGGGCCCTGGAATTCTTAGGCCGCGGTATCAAAGGCCGCATTGCCAGCGCCGCGGATACTCCCCTGGGGGAAAGCCCCTGTATCAAGTGCGGTCAGTGCGCGGCTCACTGCCCGGTCGGGGCCATCTACGAACGGGATGACACCCCCAAGGTCTGGAAGGCCCTGCTGGATCCCGAAACCCACGCGGTGGTGCAGATCGCTCCGGCAGTCCGGGTTGCCCTTGCGGAAGAATTCGGTCTGCCTCCCGGAACGGTCTTTACCAAAAAGATCTACGCAGCCTTGCGGCGTCTGGGATTCAAGACGGTTTTTGACACCAACTTCTCCGCGGATCTCACCATCATGGAAGAGGGCTCGGAACTGGTGAAACGGCTCACCCAGGGCGGTGAGATTCCCCTTATCACAAGCTGCTGCCCTGCCTGGGTAGATTATATGGAGAAGTATTACAGCGACATGATTCCCAACTTCTCCACGGCAAAGAGCCCCCAGCAGATGATGGGCGCCATGATCAAGGCCTACTGGGCGGGAAAGGCCAATGTCAATCCGGACAAGGTCTATTCTGTTTCCGTAATGCCCTGTACCGCCAAGAAATGGGAAACGCACCGGAATGACGACATGAAGAGCGCAGGCCACGGTTACGATGTGGATATTTCCATTACCACCAGGGAACTTGCCAGAATGATAAAGCAGGCCGGCATTGAGATTCTCAAACTTGAGGATGAGGAAGCCGACAACCCCCTGGGCCCCTATACCGGCGCGGGTACAATCTTCGGCGTTACCGGGGGCGTCATGGAAGCCGCTGTCCGTTCCGCATTCTTCCTTGTTACCAAAAAGGAACTGGGAGATGTGAACTTCAAACCCGTCCGGGGCCTTGAGGGCGTCAAGGAAGCGGAAGTTGACTTCCAGAACGGCACAAAGATCCGCATCGCGGTGGCCCATCAGATGGGGAATATCGCCGCAGTCCTGGACAAGATACGGGCAGCCAAAGCCGCCGGGGAAGAAACCCCCTACCACTTTGTGGAGGTCATGGCATGCCGGGGCGGCTGTATCGGCGGCGGCGGACAACCCTACGGTTGTACCGACGAGATCCGCAAACAGCGCAGCGCCGGTATCTATACCGACGACGAGAAGAGCCAGCTTCGCTGTTCCCACCAGAATCCCTTTATCCAGCAGGTGTACAAGGAATTTCTGGGAGAACCCAACGGGCATAAGGCCCACGAACTCCTTCACACGAAATATGAGGCTTTAGCCCTCTATTCGAAATAGTTAGTATTGGAGGTTAACATGGAAAAGTTGTTCAAGCTCAAGGAACACGGCACGACGGTGCAGCGGGAACTCTTAGCGGGGCTCACCACCTTCCTCACCATGGCTTACATCTTGACCGTCAATCCCGGCATGCTGGGGAGTATCGGTAACGGAATGACGCCGGGGGCGGTTTTTACCGCAACTGCCATTTCAAGCGCCATCGCCACCCTGGTCATGGCGTTTGCGGCCAATCTGCCCGTAGCTCTG
Organism: Treponema sp.; assembly: GCA_031281925.1. Classification (GTDB taxonomy): domain Bacteria; phylum Spirochaetota; class Spirochaetia; order Treponematales; family Breznakiellaceae; genus JAIRNJ01. The sequence continues at coordinate 2,944 of JAITES010000037.1, forward strand.
GCGCCGGGCATGGGGCTCAATGCTTTCTTTACCTTTACCGTCGTTTTCGGCATGGGGTATTCCTGGCAGATTGCCTTAACGGCAGTTTTCCTGGAAGGCATCCTCTTCGTTATTCTTTCCCTCTTTAATGTCCGGGAAGCAATTATCAAGGCAATTCCGGCGAATCTTAAAAAAGCCGTAGCGGTTGGTATCGGCCTCTTTATTGCCCTGATTGGTTTTGCCAACGCGGGCATCGTGGTAGGCGACAGCGGTACCATCGTGGGCCTGGGGAACCTTGGTTCCGGCGCGCCGCTTCTGGCGCTTCTGGGGCTTATCATTATCATCGTGCTCTATAGCCTGAAGGTGCCCGGCGCAATTCTGATCGGAATCCTTTTGACCACCATCATCGGTATTCCCATGGGAGTTACTACCGTTCCCGAAGGCTGGTCTCCCGTCGGTCATCCTGACGCTCCTCTCTTTTTCCAGTTTGATTTTTCTTCGATTTTAAGCTTCCCGTTTTTTACCGTTTTCTTTACCTTCCTCTTTGTGGATATCTTTGACACCGTTGGTACCCTGGTCGGGGTTTCCACCCAGGCAGGATTGATCAACAAAGACGGTGAGATTCCCCGGGTCAAACAGGCACTTCTTGCCGATGCGATAGGGACAGTGGCGGGCGCCGCCCTGGGTACCTCCACAGTTACCAGTTATGTGGAATCCACCGCAGGCGTTGCCGCGGGCGGACGTACGGGCCTTACCGCCCTGTCGACAGGCGTTCTGTTCCTGCTGGCTCTGCTGTTTTCGCCCCTCTTCCTCCTTATTCCCGGAGCGGCTACCGCTCCCGCGCTGGTCTTTGTCGGCTTCCTCATGATGCGGCCGGTAGTGGATATTGATTTTTCCGATCCCACTGAAGGCATACCCGCATTCCTTGCCATTGTCATGATGCCCTTCGCCTACAGCATTGCGGAAGGTATTGTGTACGGAGTTATCTCCTATGTACTCCTCAAGATCGTTACCGGCAAGTTCAAGGATATTACCATAGTGGCCTGGGTATTGTTTGTCATATTCATGCTGCGTTTCTTCATCAAATAAGGGGACTATATCGTGAAAAAAATCTTTATCAATTTTGCAAAGTATAACCAGGAGGCGAATGAGAAGGTCATCTCCATTTTGGGCAAGATGGAAAACGCCGAAAGGGTAAAAAACCGCAAGAGTTACTACAAGAGCCTTGCGGGCCTTGTTTCCCACATCGCAGGCGGGACTTCTTACATGCTCAGCCTTGTTGGTCAGGCGGTAAGTGGCAATGCGGAAGCGCAGAAAGCCCTTGCGCCTCTTAAAAAAATCGAAATCCCCCAGGGCAAGATCGATGAGGAGGGCTGGAAGAAAATCGTTGCCGCCATGAAGACTGCGGACAAAGCATATATAGGTTTTGTCGAAGCCCTCAGGGACGAGGATTTTTCATCTCCGGTCAAGCTTGACTGGTACGGCGGTAAGCCTGCCGCGGTACCGCTCTATTTTATGCTGCAGTCGCTTGAGACCCACAGCACCCATCACCGGGGACAGATTTCCCAGATTCTCGATTCCCTCAAGATTGATAACGATTATTCAGGGATCAATGCGAAATTTTTGAAATAGCGAAACGGTAAATTTTAAGCTGAGAGCCTGTTCCGAAACCGGGTAAGGTTTTGGAACAGGCTCATGAGGCCACGCTTCTTGAAGCGGTGGCTTTTCTTTTTTCGTGAAAGGTTACCGTTTCAAAATTTGGGAATAATGAACGCCGTCCTTGAGGTGCCATGTTGCAGGTTGCAATGAAT
>JAITES010000070.1 GCA_031281925.1 Treponema sp.
GTCGATAAATTCCTTCCCAAGCCCCTGTTCCCCTCGACCGTGGTGGACTGCATCAACCAATGCCTCGGCGTTGGCAGAAGCGTCGCCGAAGAGAAAGAGTCCGGCGAGACGGCGGACGATTTTACCGGCCGTTGCCTGCTCTTGGCCGAGGATGTGGAAATTAACCGGGAGATTGTTTTCGCGCTGCTTGAGCCCACAAACCTGCGCATAGAATGTGCGGAAAACGGCGCGGAGGCCGTACAACTTTTTTCCGCGGATCCCGAACACTACGACCTTATACTGATGGATGTGCAGATGCCGGAAATGGACGGATACGAAGCGTCGCGGAAAATCCGCTCTCTGGGTATACCAAAAGCCGCGGCCGTGCCGAGTGTCGCCATGACAGCGAACGTGTTCCGCGAAGACATCGAAAAATGCCTTGCGGCGGGTATGGACGCGCATCTGGGTAAGCCCCTTGACGCGGGAGAAATGCTGACCGTGCTGCGTAAATATCTTTCGCCCCTTCACGTGAGGTAACGCAGGTATGCCGGGTTACATTTTCGTTATTTTATGATAAAATAGGATACATTTTCTGATAATTAAGGAGAGAAAGAAAAATGAAAAGAACAGTGATTATCGGGCTGCTGCTTATGGCGGTCCTCCTGGCCCTGACGGGGAATGTCTATGCCAGGGGTAAGTCTGAATCCGGGGCAACGAAGTACATCATCGCAACAGATACTACCTTTGCCCCCTTTGAATTTCAGGATGCATCCGGAAACTATGTGGGGATCGATATCGAGCTTCTTGCCGCGATTGCCGCAGATCAGGGTTTCAGCTACGACCTGAAGCCTCTGGGTTTCAGCGCAGCGGTAGCCGCCCTGGAATCCAGCCAGGCTAACGGTGTCATCGCCGGTATGAGTATCACGGCCGAAAGGCAGAAAAAGTATGATTTTTCCCAGCCCTACTACGATTCCGGGGTGGTTATGGCGATCCGGGCCGACAACAACGAGGTAAAGAGCTATGCCGATCTCAAGGGTAAGCGGGTAGCGGTCAAGACCGGGACGGAAGGGGCCACTTTTGCCGAAGGAATCCGGGATCGCTACGGTTTTGATCTGGTATACTTTGATGAATCGCCCTTCATGTACGAAGAAGTGAAGGCCGGAAACTCCGCGGCGTGTTTTGAGGATTATCCTGTCATGGGTTACGGTATCTCCCAGGGGAACGGTCTCAAGATGGTAACCGACATGGAACGGGGTTCCTCCTACGGTTTTGCCGTGCTCAAAGGCAAGAATCAGGAGCTGCTCAAGATGTTCGACGCGGGTCTTGTCAACCTGAAGAACAGCGGCGCCTATCAGAGGCTTCTGGACAAGTACATCGCAAAGCAATAGTTAAGTAGAGGAAGTTTTTCAAAATTTGACATTTTGAAAGGTCCGGGAGTTAGCGGGATATGGAGTTCGGCAGAGTTTTACACGAAGTGTTCCCGCTTCTGATGCGGGGCATAGTAGTCACTATCGAGACGACTATCCTTGCCCTCATCATTGCCATTTTTCTGGGACTTCTCTTTTGTCTTATCGGTCTTTCACGAAAGGGGCCGCTCAGGTTTATTGCCAAATTCTATATATGGGCGATCCGGGGCACCCCCCTTCTTGTACAGACTTTTTTTGTATACTTCGGCCTCCCCCAGCTTATCCAGTCCCTGGGTTTCAATTTCAGGCTTTCGCCGCTGGCCGCGGGGATCATTACCCTGTCGATGAACGCGGGGGCCTACATTGCCGAGATCTTCCGGGGGGGCATTCAGGCCATAGACAAGGGCCAGATGGAAGCCGCCAGGAGTCTCGGTTTTTCCCGCCGCAGGGCCATGATCAAGGTGATACTCCCCCAGGCGCTGAGGGTTTCGATTCCCGCGCTGGTGAATCAGTTCATCATCAGTCTGAAAGATACTTCCATTATTTCGGTGATAAGCCTTGCGGAGATCGTGTACGAGGCGAAGATCTATATCGGCAGAACCATGCAGTCCTTTGCCACCTGGACTATCGTGGGGCTCTGTTATCTTGTGGTCATCACGGTATTGACGCAAATTTCCCGGCATGTTGAAAAGAGGCTTGATTATGGAAACAAAGGTTCTCGTTAAGGATCTCCATAAATCCTTCGGCAAGCTGGATGTGCTCCGGGGGATCAATATGGAAGCCCGTGAGGGGGATGTGATCTGTGTTATCGGGCCTTCCGGTTCCGGCAAGTCCACCTTTCTCCGCTGCCTTAACATGCTGGAGAAACCCAGTTCCGGCACGGTGATCATCGACGGGCATGAGATGACCGGGAAGAAGGTAAACCTCAACAGGATGCGCCGGAATATCGGCATGGTGTTCCAGCAGTTCAATCTCTTTTCCCACATGAGCGCCCTCAAGAACGTCATGTTCGCCCCGCTTGACCTCAAGCTGCTCCGCAAAAAGGAAGCCGAACAGAAGGCGCGTGAACTTCTGGCCCGGGTGGGGCTGGCGGACAAGGCGGACTCATATCCCTGGCAGCTTTCCGGCGGACAGCAGCAGCGGGTGGCAATTGCCCGATCCCTTGCCATGAATCCCGATATCATGCTCTTTGACGAGCCCACCAGCGCCCTCGATCCGGAGATGATAGGGGAGGTGCTGACCGTGATCAGGGAACTGGCCCGGGGCGGCATGACCATGATCATCGTTACCCATGAGATGAATTTTGCCAGGGACATAGCCGGCAGGGTTGTATTTATGGACAGCGGCGTGATCCTGGAAGAGGGAACGCCGGAAGAGATTTTTACCCGCCCCAGGGAAGATCGCACCCGCCAGTTCCTGCAAACGGTGAGAAGCTGACACCGGCGCCTTCACCGATTTTTCGGTATGTCTTCGTATCTTCCTGAATTATTCCAGTAGGTGAGGCCCCCGTTTCCCGCGTCCTGAACTCCCTCCGCTTCCCGGCGGACATAATCGGTGTTGTAATGGCGCCGGTCATAGGAGACATTAAGGTAGAAAGCCTGTACGTATGGGCGCACAACGATCTGCCCCCTTCCGATCCGGGAACTGCGGAGTGTGCCGAAATAGTAGATCCGGTACGGTCTCTCTTCTTCGGGGCTCTGGGCCAGGAAATCCTGTTCAAAGTGGCTGGGATAGTACATGGGGCAGATCACGTCCACCCAGGGAGAGAGAAGTTCCAGTTCCTGTCCGGTGCGGGCGCCGGTACGGTACCAGCCGTTGGCTCCGTAGATGTCGATTGAAATGGGGACTTTTATCCTGCCGCGGATGTGGCGCAGGAAGGAGAGGATTGCGCTTTCCATGTCCATGCCCGAATCCTGCCAGCGGTAGTGGATGTCCGCAAGGTTCACCCCGTCGGTGGGGAAGCGTATATAATCAAACTGAATTTCATCAAAACCCCTGTTCTGCAGTTCTTCCGCAATCCGGGCGGTGTAATCCCAGACTTCTTCCGAATAGGGGTCTACCCAGCGCTCATCGTAGAAGGATCTGACAAGTTCATATTCGCGGTCCAGAGGATCGTCCCCCAGGATTTCAATAAGGTCTTCGCGGCCGCTCTCCTCGCCTTTCTTCCGCCGGGTGTCCCGGTAACCCGCCCAGGCCTTGTTGGTTTTACCGTCCCAGACAGCGTACTTCCCCCCCTCGCGGGCGGCGAGCACCGGATCTTTGAAGACCACGATGCGGGCCGTCATGTAGATGCCCCGTTCCTTCATCGTCTTGAGAAGCTTGTCGATGTCCAGAGGCCTGAAAACCCGGCCCTTGGCCTCTATCTCCTTATCCAGCGGGCTGAAACGGAGACGGCCGTAGTCGTCCTTCATGTCGATTACCGCCATGTTGAGACCCCGATCCGCCATGAGATCCAGATAGGGCTTGAGATCGGCGCTGTCCATGGCATGATTCACCGGGAGATAGAGCCCGTTACGGCCTTCGGCAGGGGCCGCCTGAATCTTTGTTTCATGTCCGCCTGAATTTTTGCTTCCCGCCTTTCCTTCTTCGTTGAGGAGCCAGAGTTCACTAAGGTTTACATTTTCGTCTTCCAGATACAGACAGTTGAATTGTGAATCCTCCGTCCCGGACAGCTTCCTGAGGAGCGCGGGAATATCGTCCCGTTTTTCCGGTATCATGTCCCCGCCGGGGGAAAGATCCAGTTCCGCTACGACCCCTTCGCTGACAAACCTGAGTGTTTTCCCGGCAGGGTTCAGGGAATCGACAGTCCCGAAGACCGAATCGTCCGACCAGAGCAGACGGAAGGACTTTGCTTCCCAGTCAAGGCGGTAGATCCTCCGGCGGAAAGTCTGGGAAGCATAGATTTGGGGCCCCTCATCCTCCAAAACCACGGCAATATCAGCTGTTTCGTCGGGATTTCCCGTGGTTTCCAGGGTTTCAAGACCTGTATTGAGTTCCGTCCACTTTGCGCCGGGTACGGCGGCTTCAATGTAGTGGATTCCGTAGGTACTGTGGGACACAAAAACGGTAAGCTCCGTTTCTTCGTCCGTATCCGTCCCTCCGCCCCGCGCTCTTCCCCCGGCTGCCGGATGAAACACGGCAACGGCCTTTATTCCGTTCGTTCTGTAGGGCGGCATGCCGAGGTTCTTCCAGTTCCGGCCCCCGTCCCGGGTGAGAAACACCCGGTCTTTGGTTGCGCAGACAAGAATTTCAGGGTGCCCGGGATCGGCCTCCAGATCCTTTATCTCCTGTACCGCGGGAAGGAAACTTTTTACCCCGTTCCGGTAGAGCTTGATGGTTTTTACCGGAAGCCCCCCATTCCGCTCCTCCCAGTTTTCCAGGTCTGCGGAAGCCTGGATACCTTTGCCGGTCAAGAGAAACCAGGTATCCCCCGCCTTGAGAATCTTTCTGACGGCGGCCCCCGTCCACAGCGGCCTGGCCTTCCCCTGATCAAAACCCAGAAGCCCCTGTTCCGAACCGGCAAGGACTCTGCCGCTCTTCCGTAAAA
>JAITES010000136.1 GCA_031281925.1 Treponema sp.
TCAAAATACCGAAAGGAGAAAAATCATGGAATACATTCAAAAAATTAAGTCCCCGGTTGGAGTGCTTACCGTATCAAGTGATGGTAAAAATATTTGCGGACTCTGGATTGAAGGCCAAAAATATTTTGCAAAAACATTGGAAAAAGATGTTTTGGAACAGAATCTGCCCATATTTGATAAAATTCAGAAATGGCTCGATATTTATTTTTCAGGAGAGGAACCGGATTTTATGCCGCCGCTTATGCCCAAAGGAAGTCCTTTTCAAAAATCGGTATGGGCCAATCTTTCCAAAATCCCCTACGGCAAAACCACCAGCTACGGGGAACTCGCGAAACAATTTGAATTGGATAACAGGGGAAGGCGTACATCCGCACGGGCAGTCGGCGGCGCGGTAGGTCATAATCCCATTTCTATTTTAATTCCCTGTCATCGTGTAATAGGCAAAAATGGCGATCTTACGGGGTATGCGGGCGGCGTTTCAGTAAAAATAAAACTCCTGGAATTGGAAGGTATTACTATTTAAAATACTAAACGAACAATGGCCGAAGACAGGGGAATGGGAGTGTTTCAGGCTTTCCTCGTTGACAAATGGAGGGTTGTCACTTAGAATAACGAAGGGAAGGAGAGGGCCGGAGTGAAAGGTATTGACGCTTCAGAAATAGCCCATCTTGCGGGAGTTTCCAGGGCAACGGTAAGCAGGGTTATCAATGATTACGCCTATGTGAAGCCGGCAACCCGGGAGAGGGTTCTCAGGATCATAGAACAGCATTCCTATTCTCCCCATTTTTCCGCCCAGATTCTGGCAGGCAAGCGATCCAATACCATCGGGTTCTTTTTTGCCGCCAACACGGGGAACCGCAGCCGTCTGGAAGACACTCACGTGAATTTCATGATCCGCCAGGTAATCAATACCGCCATGTCGGCAGGTTACTATGTACTGGCTTCCCAGGTAGCCGATCTGAGCAATCCTGCGGTGATGAAGCGGATCGGCGATATGTTTGCCCAGTCGCGGGTGGACGGCGGTGTCTTTGTCGGCTTCCCCAACGAATGTGGTCTCATTGAGGATCTCATAGACCGGGGTTTTCCCATCGGTATATTTGAACAGCGTCTTGATAAAAAGTTGGAACCGAACCGCATAGTGGTCAATCTGGATCACATGGGTATCGCGGAGATGGTGAAGTATGTCGCCGCCGCCGGGCACAGGAATCTGATATACGCCGGCCCCGACCTGAATTTCCGTCAGGGGGTGGAGAATTATAAAATTTTTCGGGATGCGGCGGAACTCTGCGGTATAAGCCCCCGGGAAGACAGTATTCTTGAGGTGAGTACCCTTTCAAGCGATGCCTCGGGAGAGGCTATGGAACAGTTTCTGAAAGAGGGAAAAGCTCTGCCCGGCTGCATCATCGGCGCCAACGATCTTGTTGCGCTGGGGATCATAGAAACACTGAGGCGTCATGGTTTCCGGGTTCCTGAGGATGTGTCCGTGGTCGGCTCGGATGATATTCTGGTCAGCCAGTTTTTTAATCCCCCGCTTACAACCGTACATTACGATTTTGATGCGATGCTGGAGACTCTTACGTCCAAGGTGATAAATTTTGTGGAGCATCCCTTTGAAAAGCAGTATAAGGGTGTCTGGCCCGGCAGAATCGTGATTCGTTCTTCCTGTATTGCGGCAAAGACCATATAAAGTCTGTCTATAGCAGACACATTATGGACAAACGCTATTATAGCGGAAATTTTTTGGCCGTCGGCTGAAATTAGATTCAATATTTTGGAGGATTCTATGGCAGGTGTAATTGGAACTCATGTGGTAACCCAGGTCGCTTTCGTTGTGAAAGACGTAGAAAAGACAAAGGGGAAGTTTGCGGAATTTTTCGGCGTTTCCGCGCCGCCCACCATTGACAGCGGCAAATACGAAGTTACACAGACGGTAGTGGACGGAAAGCCCGCTCCGGATGCCGGATGCCTCATGGCCTTTTTCGATGTGGGGCCCGGACTGCAGATGGAACTCATTCAGCCCAATGGTCACAAGAGTACATGGCAGGACTTTCTCGATCAGCACGGCGAGGGAATTCATCATATCGCCTTTGGAGTAAACGGTATGGACAAGGTGATCGAGGCTGCCGGGAAATGGGGCATTAGCTGTGTGCAGCGCGGCAAATACGGCGATGCTTCGGGTGAATATGCATATCTGGATGCAGGCAAGGATCTTAAGTGTATCGTTGAATTGCTTGAAAGCTATAAAAAGTAGGCGGGGTGGAATATGGGCTTTAGAAAAGATTTTATGTGGGGAGGCGCCAGCGCTTCCTATCAGATTGAAGGAGCCGCGTATGAAGACGGCAAGGGGCCTTCGGTCTGGGATATGTTTGTCAAACAGGAAGGAAGGGTCATAAACGGCAGCACCGGAGAGGCGGCCTGCGATCACTATCACCTCTACCGGAAAGATGTGGATATAATGAAGGAGATTGGGTACAGGGCTTACCGTTTCTCGATCTCATGGCCCAGGATAATTCCGGAAGGCACAGGCAAGGTAAACGAAAAGGGTCTGGATTTTTATGACCGGCTTGTGGACAGCATCATCAAGGCGGGGATCGTTCCCTATGCGACGCTTTTCCATTGGGATTATCCCTATGAACTTTTCCGCAGGGGCGGCTGGCTCAATCCGGACAGTCCCCAATGGTATGCCGACTATGCGGCGCTTGTGGCCAGGCGTCTCGGGGACAGGCTCAAGAACTTCATTACCTTTAATGAGCCCCAGTGTTTTATCGGCCTTTCCTACGACATGACGGATCATGCTCCCGGAATACATTTTCCCCTCTGGGATACCCTGCTCATGGCTCACCGGGTACTTTTGGGTCACGGTCTGGGTGTGCAGGCGATACGGGCGGCTGTTCCCGGCGCACAGGTCGGTTATGCGCCTACCGGAAGCGCCCATTATCCCGTCTGTGAAAGCGGCGAAGACCGGGAGGCGGCGCGGAAAGCTTACTTTGACGTGAGTGCCGATAACCCGCTCTGGTCGGTGTCCCTCTGGAGCGATCCCGTCCTTCTGGGCAAGTATCCGGATGAAGCGTTTCAGCGTCTCGGAGACAAGATGCCGAAGATCGGCACAGATGATATGAAGATTATTTCCCAGCCTCTGGACTTTTTGGGACAGAATATCTACAACGGCGCTCCGGTTAAATCCGACGGCAAAGGCGGTTATGAGTTTGCTCCCCGTAAAACAGGTTATGACATCACCGCCGCCAAGTGGCCGGTGGAACCCAAGTCTCTCTACTGGGGGCCTGCATTTCTCTGGGAACGCTACAGGAAACCCATCTACATTACCGAGAACGGCCTCTCCTGTGCGGATTGGGTATCCCTGGACGGCAAGGTTCATGATCCGGGAAGGATCGACTTTCTCCACCGTTACCTCAAATGCCTGCGCAAAGCGGCCGAAGACGGCGTGGATATTCGGGGCTACTTCCACTGGTGCGTTACCGATAACTTTGAATGGGCCAAAGGCTACACAGAACGTTTCGGCATGGTGTACTGCGACTTTGAAACCCAGGAACGGATCCTCAAGGATTCGGCCTACTGGTATGCCGAAGTCATCAAGTCCAACGGGGATAATTTATAACTCAGGTGTGTACGAGTTTGTTGATTTCCGCAAGATCACGTATAACGTAGTCGGCGTCCTCGGTAAGGTGGGGGATCTTTTCGGGCCAGAGATCCCGAATGTATTCGGTACTGAGGACGGTTTTCATTCCGGCAAGCCTGGCTCCGTTCAGTTCCCCGTGGCCGCCGTCGCCGCAGTAGAGACAATCCTCCGCTTCAAGACCCAGCCTCTCCAGCGCAAGGCGGTAGATCCGCAGATCCGGTTTAAGGAAGCCCGCAAGGCAGGAGAAGATCACCGTATCGAAGCAGCGGCTAAGCGGGCTTTCGTCCCAGTAGCGTATGTCCATGCTGTCGGCGTTGCTTACAAGGCAGGTCTTTATACCGTTCCGGCGTAATTCCTGAAGAAGGCTGATATTTTTTTTATCTATTCCCGCCTCTGAATCCGAAAGGCTTCTGCGTATACGGTTCATACGGGCATCCGCTGCCCGGCGGAGGAGCGCGCTGTCGAAACTGTAATCCCGCAGCATCTCTGCAATCTCCTCGTAGGGATCCATGAGGGATGTTGCAAACTTGCCGTAACCGGCAATATTTCTCCCTTCAAATTCTTCCATGCTTAAGCCGAGTATGTCATACTCGTTTTCTTTCATTAGGGGACTGCGCCTGGGATTGATGAGGGTATAGAAGAGATCAAATATAAGGGCTTTCACTGTTGCTTTTATATTTGCCTCCACAGGAAGTATAGCACAGATCCCGCGGGCAGGCTATGTTGTCTGCCCAAAAATATGTTATAGTAAGCGCATGACATGTATTGACCTCTTACGGGAATCCGGCGCCATGCTGGAAGGACACTTTCTCCTCTCCTCGGGCCGCCATTCGGATCGTTACTTTCAATGCGCCCGCCTTCTGCAGTACCCGGACAAGGCGGCCGCGGCCCTGGCCCCGGTTGCGGAAGCGATTAAAGGGGACCTCTCCTCCGGCAAACTGTCTCCAATTACCGCAATCGTTGGGCCTGCCATGGGGGGCATCATCGTCGCCTGGGAACTTGGAAGACAATTAGGGCTCCCCGCCTTCTTTACCGAAAGGGATGACGCGGGAAAGATGAGCCTGCGCAGGGGATTTGAAATCCGGCCGGGAGATAAGATCCTCATCGCGGAAGACGTGGTTACCACCGGAAAGTCCAGCGGAGAAAGCGCCGCGGTGCTGGAAGCGCTGGGGGCAAAGATTGCCGCCCTTGCATGCCTCGTGGATCGCCGGGCGGAGGGAGTTCCGCTTGACTGGCCTCTCTACGCGGGGGCAAAGATCGCCGCGGCAAACTGGGAAGTTTCGGACTGCGCCTTATGCAGGAAGGGAATCCCCGCGGCCAAACCCGGTTCAAGGAAAATGTAAAGTTTTTCTGTCCGCAAAGTAACCGGCTTTGTGGACAGACACTATCTGATGGGTAGTTCCCCAATCGAATGACAGCCATGCTTTACCATGTACTCTTCAATGCCGCCGATTATTTCTATCATTGTTGCGGGGTGGACAAAGGTAGCTGAGCCAACCTGTATTGCGGTGGCTCCGGCCAGAAGGAATTCCAGTGCGTCAACGGAAGAGGAGATGCCTCCCATGCCCACAATGGCTGCGGAGGGGAAGGCTTCCCTGAGTTCCCAGACCATGCGGAGGGCAATGGGTCTTATTGCGGGGCCGGAGAGACCCGCGCTGATGTTGTCGAAAACAGGTTTCCTTGCATGAATGTCAATTGCCAGGGCTTTGAAGGTATTCACCAGAGAGAGGGCATCGGCCCCCGCATTGATGGAGGCGCGGGCAACTGCAATTAAATCCGGGGCATTGGGAGAGAGTTTGACCATGAGCGGTTTATGGGAGAGAACTCTCCGTACAGGCCTGGCAACGCTGAGGGCGGCTTCAGGATCCAGGCCGAAACTCATGCCTCCGGCCTTTACATTGGGGCAGGATATGTTGAGTTCGATCATGTCCACGCCGCTTGCGTCCAGCAGTCTTGCCCCTTCGGTGTATTCTTCTATGCTTGAACCTGAAAGGTTGGCGATTACCGCCGGACCCAGGAGCCTCAACCGGGGCAATTCCTTTTCAAGAAAAACTTCCAGTCCGGGATTTTCCAGACCGATTGAGTTCATGAGTCCTGAAGGGGTTTCATGGAGTCTCACGCCCCTGTTTCCCTCTCTGGGCATGAGGGTGAGGCCCTTGGTACAGATGCCTCCCAGCTTTTTAACGTCAATAATCGAAGCGTATTCGCCGCCGTAACCGAAAGTTCCTGATGCCGCAATGACAGGATTTTTGAAACTGACTCCGGCAATGGCAAACGAAAGATCCGGCCTGTTGTTATTCATTAAAGACGATCTCCCCGGCATTGAACACAGGGCCGTCGGCGCAGCATCTCCGCATGCCCTTTGCCGTCTTTATGCTGCACCCCAGGCACGCGCCCACCCCGCAGGCCATCCGCCTTTCCATGCTGACAAAGCAGGGTATTTGCGCGGCCTTGCACTTTGCCGCCGCCGTGCTGAGCATTGCCTCCGGGCCGCATACATACACCGCGGCGTAGGGCGCCGGATCGAAGTAATCGAGAATGAGGCCCCTTTTGTCCGAGCCGTTTGCCTGGGCGCCGGGATCTTCAAAGGCTATACAATAAGCGGAAGTTCCCGGAGCCGCTGCTCCCAGAAATTCTTTGCACTCTTCCTCATTGTCAAAGGCTTTTCTGAATCCTGCATAAAAATCATAGTGACGGCCTGAAGCTTCAAGTTCCGCGGCAAAGGCTTTAAGGGGGGCAATGCCGATGCCGCCTGAAAGCAATGCCAGTGCCCTGTTATCCGCAGCGGGAGGCAGAAACTCTGCCCATGTATTTCCAAGGGGGCCGATCAGTTCCGCCTTTTCACCTGTCCGCATATCAAAGAGTTCCTCTGTTCCCCTGCCCCGCAGCGCTATCAGGAAACTTACCGTGTTTGCGGCCTCATTCCACGCGGCGGTGCTGATTGCCCTTCCCAGAAAAACCGAAGAGCGGAGCGGCTTGATCATAAAGAATTGTCCTGCCGCGGGCGCGGGATCTGTCCAGGAAAAGTTCATGCGGAATATCTCCCTGTTGACGGCCTTTATTTCTTTAAGGACAGAAACCCG
>JAITES010000144.1 GCA_031281925.1 Treponema sp.
CCCTCCGCCTCATCAGGCAATCTCGCCAGATTCAGCACATGGATCTCCATCAGATCGTTGAACGGAAAATACTCCTCCCTCTCCAGCATCTGGAATACCGGATGATACTTCCTACTTTCCGGTGTGAAATCGTAATCCGTTATCACTATCGAAATTACCCGCTTCAGATCCCCGTAATGCCCGCCGGAACCTATCTGCGCCGTTACCATGTTCGCCATATAGTAGCTGATCCGTTCCCGCATTTCGGGTATCGCCGCGATCTGTATCTCTATGTTCACGATCTTCCCGCTCCCGGTGCGTATCTTCACGTCCAGGATTTCCAGCTTGTCCCCGCTGAATTCCCGCTTCAGATGCGGGTCCACGATGGTGAGTTCCTCGAACTCTTCCTCCGCCAGTTCCGGGAGGACGGCTTTCAGGAAATCCGCAAGGATATTCTTGCTGCGCTGGTCGCCGAACAGGAGTTTGAAGGCAAAGTCAATTTTTGGCAGCATGAGATTCATAGTTGAAATATACTACGAAAGTCCGCGAATGACAAATCTCCGCGAATTTAAGGCCGAAACCGGGGACAACGAGAAGGCCATGAAGATGGCGATACAATACTGTATAGAAAACAACATATTGAGGAATTTTTTGGAAGAACACGCTTCGGAGGTGATGAATATGTTATTAACCGAATGGAACACGGTAGAAGACGGAATAATGTAAACTTACCGCCCTTCATCTTCGCTGCCGGCCTCTGCAGAATGAAGATGCCTTTCGCTGCGAATCAGGGGTTTTGCACTATGCTGATGTCCAGGAGGTAGCTGTGGACTCCGGCTTTTTTACCGTTGGCAAGTACAAGGTCGCGGTAATCCGGGCGGCCTTTTACGGTAACCACCTGCTGTTGATACCTGGAAAGCAGGGGGCGGTCTTTCTCTTCGACATACCAGTCCTGATCCTTTTCATCGGTAATTACCAGGCTTGAGAACAGATCCGTACCCACCAGCCGTACCCGGCCTTTGACCAGCACTTCGTTTGCCGTCTTTCGGGAAACGGCGCCCGAACCGGAAGCTTCCGCCGTATTCCCGGATTTCTTTCCGTCCGCGGTATCCCCGGAACCCAGGGCGCCGGTTTCTCCCGGCAGAAAGGCAGTCAGGAATACCGCAAGCAGAACTGCCGGCAGGGATGTATTAACGGGCATGTTTGTTTAACCTTCCCGCAGGCTTTTTCCCTTCCCGGATGCGCGCCATGGCATCCCGGTCTACAGGGTAATTGTCCGGCAGATAGCCCCAGGAAGCGCCTCCGCCCCCCTCGTTGAAGAGCCTGTTGGCCATGATGCCCGCGGAGGCAAGCCGCTTGATGCTGCCGGTTTCTTCCGCACCGGGATTTTGGGCTGTATTTTTGTTATAGGTTAAAAGATACTGGGCTGTTACACTAGAGTCATTCTCGCCAATGGGTGGCAGGCTGAGGTCATGTTTTATGCCTACATACCGAATATTGCTATCGGTGGTCCCAAAATTATAGGTAGTATCGGTGGTATCATGCAGTTGGCTATAAATTCCTTCCCCTGGAGCAAAATCCCATGAAGTCGAACCCCAATCCAGGTAATCACCGGGCCTGATGAAGGGTGTCATTAAAAGGTTGTAGTCAAGATAATCGTTATAGCCGTATATTCCGCTCGGCTGTTTCAGCAGATTGGCCAGGAACCAGCTTCGCAGCACTATATTCCAGTCGGCCTCCGTGCCGCCGCTTCCGGGAAGGGGAATCTTGTCCCCGAACCGGTTATTTACGGAAGTGGTTACCGCCCTGTAATCCCGGTAGCCTGACTTGATAATCTCCTTATAGATACCGGTTCCGTTGCTGGCATGGGCACGGAGCCACTGGAAGAAGAGGTAGACCGTGGCATAGTTCCCTAAATCGCCATACTTGTCGTTTCCCTCCCAAAACCCTGCCCATATATAAAAATTGTTTCCGCAGCGTATGTTTTTGTTGTAGCCTATGTTCTGGGGGTCGCTATAGACGATGAGCCTCCCGTTGGGATCTCCTTTTATACTGGAACCTGAAAGGTAAATTTTATTGGATGAATCACGTCCGTAGATGAACTCCGCTGCGGTGGAGAGCCCTTCGTTAATCCACACATCCGGTTCCCGGCCGTCTATGGCCGCCGTACTGGAGTAATTTATAAGATGCTGCAATTCATGGGCCATTGTTGAAAAGAGCGAAGACATAGACTGTAAACCCGGATTGGTATCAATGTAGAGCATGTCCGCTTCATTGGAACAGTATGCCGGATTAGCGGGATCTTCACTCTTTTTCATCATATCCAGGGAGTAGAAATACCCGGCTATATAGCCGCCGCCGGTATAGCCGTCCAGAATATCCAGAAGAAGGAGTATAACCTTGCCGTTCCCGTCTATATCCAGAATTGTGCCGAAAGTATCGGTAATGGGGCCGCGAATTCTCGATGCATAGATATCGGCGATATTCTGGGCCACGGCAGAGTCTACATTGGCCTTCTGGTCGGCATATACCATGCAATAGTCATTTTCCGCCAGACAGTCGGCGGTAAGGCTGTAATATGTCCCTTTTTCGTTATCAACCGCCCAGAAGTCCCGGGACGGAGTTCCCTCGTCGTTATTTCCGTTGTTACAGGCGGCAAGGAGCAGGACAAGAGCCGGAACAGCAAAAAAAAGGCGTTTTTTCATCAAAATTTATCCTCCGGTTAAGCATAACGCATGTTTCCATGCGCCGTTGTTTCAAACCATAGCACATATCGCGGATCATTTCAAATTATCCCTTCCGGGCAAAAATTTTTCCTTGACAGATCTCCGTTCCGGCTTTATCATGGAAAATATAAATTAACCCTAAAGGGAGGCCATAATATGGCAAAAGTAGAATTAAAAGGCATCAGTAAGGTGTACGAAGGCAATGTCCGGGCGGTGGATAATGCCAACATCGTGGTAGAGGACAAGGAATTTGTCGTCTTTGTAGGACCCTCAGGCTGCGGTAAGTCAACTACCCTCCGGATGGTCGCCGGTCTTGAGGACATCACGGAAGGTGAACTCTATATCGACGGCGAATTGATGAACGATGTTCCCCCCAAAGACCGGAATATCGCCATGGTATTCCAGAATTACGCCCTCTATCCCCACATGACGGTGTATGACAACATGGCCTTCGGGCTCCGGATCAAGAAAGTCCCCAAGGATGAAATTGACCGCCGGGTTCACGAAGCGGCCCGTATTTTGGACATTGAAAAGTTCCTGGATCGCAAGCCCAAGGCTCTTTCCGGCGGTCAGCGCCAGCGTGTCGCGGTCGGCCGGGCCATCGTGCGGAATCCCAAGGTCTTCCTGTTTGACGAACCCCTTTCCAACCTGGACGCTAAACTCCGTGTGCAGATGCGCGCCGAGCTTTCCAGCCTCCATCTCCGCCTCAACGCCACCATGATCTACGTTACCCACGACCAGGTGGAAGCCATGACCATGGCCAACAAGATCGTGGTTATGAAAGACGGTAAAATTCAGCAGATCGGCGCTCCTCTGGAACTCTATAACAAGCCGATCAACAAGTTTGTCGCCGGTTTTATCGGCTCCCCGCCCATGAACTTCCTCACCGTCAAGGTAAGCGAAGAAGGCGGTTCCATTGTTCTGGATGAAGGTTCCTTCAAGCTAAAACCCATCAAAGAACATGAAGAATTTCTTAAAAGGTATGTGGGCAAGGAGGTCTTCTTTGGCATCCGTCCCGAGGATCTTACCTTTACAGAGAAGGCCAGTTCCACAAGCTTCCCGGTAAAGATCACCGTGGTTGAGCCTCTGGGCGCCGACATTCATCTCTGGTTGACCACGGAAACCCAGCCCCTGGTAGCCAGGACTGAGCCTCATCACGCCTTCAAGGTAGGCGATACTGCCAACTTCGAGCCCCACATGGATAAAGCCCGCTACTTCGACAAGGAAACCGAACTTTCCATAGTTTCGGAACTCGACAAGTAGTTTCAGTTTTGAATCCTAAAGCCGCCTTCGGTGTTCCGTGGGCGGTTTTTTTGTGCCTCAAATAGAAATGTTATCGAAAGGTGCCTGTACTTTTCGCAGATAATGACATATTATAGAACTACATGACAAATAATACAGAATCCGACGTCTCAAGCGGAGCTGTTTCCGCCTTTTCGGTTTTCGGCCTTTCTCAGGATGTGCTCTCCTGTCTTGAAAAAAAAGGCTTTAGCGCCCCCACTCCCATTCAGAGCATTGCCCTGCCCCGGCTCATGGCGGATGAGGGCCACCTCATCGTCAGGGCCCGTACCGGTACCGGAAAGACTGCGGCCTTCGGCATTCCGCTGGTGGAAAAGCTTACGACCGCGGGCCACGCGCCCAGGGCCTTGATTCTTACCCCTACCAGGGAACTCTGCCTCCAGGTTTCCAGGGAAATTGCCTCCCTCAATCCCCGGCCTTATCCCAGAATTACCGCGGTGTACGGAGGCGCCTCTATCCGTACCCAGATTCTCGATCTGAAACGGGGGGTAGAGATAGTAGTGGGTACGCCGGGGCGTATCATGGATCTTATGGAACGGAAGGTTCTCGATCTCTCCGCGGTTGACTGGTTCATTCTGGATGAGGCCGACGAGATGCTCGATATGGGTTTCTTTGAGGATGTGGAAAAGATCCTGGAAGCGGTCAAGCCGGAGCGCCGGGTGGCCCTCTTTTCGGCTACCATGCCGGAGCCCATACTCCGGGTAGTCCGTACCCATATCGGGGAAGTTGACATTCTCGAAGATCCGGCCCCGGCCGAGGATGAAAAGCCCGCGGTGGATCAGTATTACCTGGTTTTGAAGCGGGAAGACAAGCTTGAAGCCCTCAGGCGGATCATCGACCAGGCCGAAGATTTTTACGGCCTTGTTTTTTGCGCCACCAAGGTGGAAACCGATGAACTTGCCCGGCGGCTCGTGGAATCAGGTTACACTGCAGAGGCCATTCACGGGGATCTCAGCCAGGAAGCCAGGGAACGGACTCTCCGGCGTTTCCGGGCCCAGCATACCAAGATCCTGGTGGCTACCGATGTGGCCGCACGGGGCCTGGACATTGAAAGGCTCAGCCATGTGATCAACTGGAATCTTCCCAACGACAGGGAGACCTATGTCCACCGGATTGGGCGCACCGGCCGGGCCGGAAGGCGGGGAAAGGCCGTGAGTCTCGCGTTGCCCGCGGAACGGGGCCGTATGAAGGCCCTTTCCCACAGCATGGAACGGGTGCTGGGGAGCGCCATCGTCTGGACTCAGGTTCCCTCGGTGAAGTCGGTGATGAAGGCCCTCCGGCGCCGGATTGTGGGTGAAGTGATGGAAGCCGCCGGCCCGCTTGACAGGCCTGATCCGGGTAATGAAGCGGCGCAGGATGAAGATGCGGCGCAGGATGGTGAAAATACCCTTATTCAGGATACTCCGCCCGCGGCCCCTGCGGAAGAGACTCAGCTTTCAAGCCTCAATCCCTATATCCGCAAGGTTTGCACCCAACTGGTCGAGGAACTGGGAGCCGAAAGAGCCCTGGAAGCGCTCATCACCGCCCGTTACGGCGAGCATCTGGATCCTTCCCGCTATGGAACGGTAACGGAATTTACCGAAGAGGATTTTAGGCAGTCTTTCCAGAAACCGGGGCGGAAGGGCAAAGGCTTCGAGGGCCGCCGATTTGAAGGCCGCCGCCGTGAAGGCGCTTTTGATGAAGAGCCCCGTGTACCGCGGGGGGGCGGAGAAGGCTGGCGCCGCGAAGGCAGGTTTGAAGAAGGTTCCCATTCCCCGCAGGGTGGAAAAACCAGAGTATATGTAGGTTTGGGCCGGGGCCACGGAGCCGGAGCCCGTGAAGTGGCCTCCCTCCTCATGCGGGCGGGCGGTGTTCCGGGGCGTCTTATAGACTCCATCGAAATGAAGGAATTCTGTGCCTTCGCCACTCTCCCTGCCGAAGCCGCCCGCCGGGCCTGCGCCTTTTCCCAAAACAGTTCCGGCGTGCCTTCCATTAGGGTGGCAACAGACAAGACGCCACGGTAATAGCAATAGCTGCCGTTAAAGGCTGATTTTTCCCTGTGCTGCCGCTTAGTCCGGCGTTACCACCGGTTTCTCGTCGACAAGCTGCTGTATCACTCCCTCGGACAGATTCTCTTCGGTTATTTCGGACAGGGAAATTCCCCCCTGCTGGCGGTATTTGCCGGGGCTGGACCCTGTGTAGGCTTTGAAGATTTTGGAAAACCAGCTCTGATCTTCAAACCCGCAGTTACAGGATATGTCGCAGAGGGAGAGATCCGTTTCCAGCAGCAGTTTTCCTGCTTTTTCCACCCGCAGACGGTTTAGATAGCTTGAGAAATTTTCTCCCATCTCTTCCTTGAAGATCGTACTAAAGTAGGGGGCGGAAAGGCCTGAGACGCCGGCAATTTCCTTGAGGCTTATCTTGCGGGTATAGTTTTCCCGTATATACTGTTCCGCACGTTTGAGGGCCGAGACATGCTGAACTCCCTGGAAGGAGAATATCCTGGAAGTCATTTCTTCAATTATGGAGTACATTGTATCCGTCAATGCATTCATGTCGTCCGCTTCCTGAATTTTTCTGATATAGTTTGTACTTGTTTCCAGAAGCGACTGTTCGTTCAATCCTGTGTTAATATCAGATCGTGACAGAATTACTACCAGTTCAATGGCCTGCATCTGGATAAAGTGGTAATTTCCCGAGTTTCCCAGGCTTAGTTCCGCCAGAAACTCGTTAAGGACAGCGAGGGCATTTTCCCGGTTTCCGCTCCGCAGGCATGCAAGGAGCTTTTTTTCCTTGTCCAGGGGATAGGGCTGGATCTTTACCCCGGAATTATTCCGGAATTCGTCCATTTTCTTTTGCAGCGCCTCCTGCTGTTCTGTTCTGCGTTTTAGGGTTTCGAAATAGGCGTTGCTTTTACGGGACACGGATTTTGCACAGAGCAGCAGCATCTCTGCCAGCGCCTTTATTTTTTTGGTGTCTCCATGGGGGAAAGAGGCAATCAGTTTTCTGAATTCATTTTCAGGCATGCCGTTCATAAGGGCAAGCCGTGCATCTTCCTGTATATTGTTATCTCCCAAAACCCCCGCTCCCAGAAGGGCGCCGATAAATTTACCTTCGGAATATACCGGGCTGACCCAGAAGACGAATCCCAGTTCACACATATAGATGTATGATCCCTCAAGACGATCCGATGTTTTCATCCCGTTAATATGCAGGTCCCTGCAGGGATTCTGGCGGAAATCTTCAGGACTTTTTATATCTGTTTTGGCACGGTATTTGGTACAATGCATACACATGCTGCGATCGGAAGTAATATTGCACATGCTTTCCGGAATGGGAAGGTAGTTTTCATCATGAACCGATACCATGGCCCCGGTTGCCCGGGCGTACATGGTTAAGGTCTTTGCCGCTTTCTGCAGAACCGGGTTAGTTTTGTTTACCTGCCTTTCCGTACTGTTTTTTTGAACTTCGCTTGCCATATTTTGTAATCCTTTTTCTATCGCCCGAGGCGGTTCCAAAATCCAGGATTTATTAAAATCCGGGATTTGTAAAAATCCAGTGATCCGGCAGGATCATAATTTTGGAACCGGCTCACCTTTCAGTTATTTTGAAAATGCAGATACGGCGATCTCCTTTGATGATTGGAAGATTCCCGGTATCTTCCGGGGCTCATTCCCATATATCCCTTGAAAATTTTGGAAAACCAGCTTTGATCCTTGAAGCCGCAGATATTACAGATCTCATTGATGGACATGGAACTTTCCAGCAGAAGCGCCGCGGCCTTTTCGGAACGCAGGCGGTTAATATAATTGCACAGACATTCTCCCATCTCTTCCTTGAAGACCGTACTGAAGTAGGGCGCCGAAAGTCCCGATATTCCTGCGACTTCATCAAGGCTTAGTTTTCTGTGACAGTTATCCCAGATAAAGCGTTCTGCCTTCCTCAGGGCAGACGCATGGCGGATTCCCCGGAAGGCGAAGAGCTGAGGCCCTATTTCGGCAATCAGGGTGGACAGAATTTCCAGCAGTTCTTCCCGGGTTTTGGCGTTTCTGATTTTCCTGAAACGGACATCGGCGGCCTCAGGAAGAGTCCACTCGCTGCCTTCCGCTTCGAAAGCGGCCCTGGAGAGCAGGGTAGCAAGTTCGGCGGTTCTGAAACGGAGGAATTCAATATCCCCGGGAAGCAAGAGATCCTTGAGAAGTTTTTCTCCCTGCTGGTGATCTCCCCGCTTGATAGCCGCCAGGAGGGAGCGTTCCAGGCTCAGGGGGTATACATCCCCGGAAGTTCTGGGAGGGCTGACGGAATTTTCAGGCCTTTCGGCGGATTCCATATTACTCTGGGCAGATATTTCTTCCGCGCAGAGTCTCAAAAGCCGGGCCTGATCCTTTGCAACGGCAAGACTCCGTACCGGGATATTGTCCAGCATGGAAAGAATCTTTTCCCCGGACATACTGCCCTTGCAGTACTCGTACATTTTTTCGGCAACCGTTTGCTTATCGGTACCGATTACCATTCCGGCTATCAGAAAGCCGGCGGAACGGTTACCGAGGCGAAGCGGGCTTGTCCAGAAGAGGAAACCCAGATTGCACAGATATATATAGGAACCTCCCCTGCGCCGGGATTCGGCGGCAGCCTGGACATGCATGGCAGTACAGGGGTATTCATTTTCTCCCCAGTTTTGCTTTTCCGAGTAGCGCTTGCAGAATTCGCAGAAGGAGACAGTTTTTTTATAATCGGCCTCTTCGATAGCCTGCCCATCCTGATCGAGAACCGATACCATGGAGTCGGTGGCCTTCTGATATTGCTCCAAGAGTTCATAGGCCCTGTGCTGGAGGGGGGTTATTTCCCGTCGCTGAACAATGCCGCCTGTAAAGGCGCCCGAGCTTCCTCCATCCTTATCAAAAATTTCTTTTCTCATAATATATATGCTACAAATGAAATGCTATCAAACTACACCCTAATGGCTTATTTTTTAGCAGAGGGGGCTGTCCCAAAAGTGAAGATTTTTAAATCCGGGATTTTTTAAAATCCGGCGATCCGGTAGAATCACAAATCTGGAACAGCTTCGGATGCCTTTCATTTTTCAGCTAAAGAAAGCATAATGGATTTCAATGGAAAAAAACAAGAGCGGAGCGTTCGCAAAGCTTTCAAATGAAGATAATCAGAGGCAAAAAGAAAGCCCTGAGTCAAAATACCGGCAGGTGGCCAAATTTCTCATCCTTATTGGGAGCGACCGGGGCGCGGAGATCCTTTCCAGGCTCGATCCTCCCCAGGTTGAAGCCATCAGCGCCGAGATCGCTTCAATCAAGAGCATCGGGCCTGAAGAATCCGAGTCGATTCTTGATGAATTCCGCTCGCTCCTTTCCAATCCCTATACTGCCGGCGGGGCTCTTTCCGGCGGCCCCGAAGCCGCCAGGCGGCTTCTCTATGCGGCCTACGGGCCTGAAAAGGGCGAGGAGATCTTTAGAAAGGCCGCCCCGCCGGAAAACGACAGCCCTTTCGGTTTTCTTGAGGATTTTTCCGGGGAACAGATAGCCTTTCTTCTCCGGGATGAAGTTCCCCAGGCGGCTTCTCTGGTGCTTTCCCGGCTCAGCCCGGAAAAATCCGCGGCGGCCCTTGCCCAGCTAAGCGGGCAGCGGAAACTGGACATTGTCATGCGCATCGCCCGGCAGGGAGAGGTACTCCCCGAGGTGCTCGAAAAAGTGGCGGAGGCCCTGCGGGAAAAGGCCAGAAACATAGGCCACGACGATTCCGCCTCCGTTGACGGCATGGGAGCGCTGGCGGCCATCCTCAAACAGTCCGATATCAGCTTTGGGGACAAACTTTTGGACGAACTTTCCGGCGCGGACCCGGATTTGAGCCGGGAACTGAGGGAACGGCTCTATACCCTGGAAGACGTGCTCAAGATGGAGAATAAACCCCTCCGGTTCAAGCTTTCCTCCATGGGAGACAAGGATATTGCCCTGCTCCTCAAGGGCCGCAGCGAGGGTTTTACGGAGAAAGTTCTCTCCAATGTGTCCTCCTCGCGGCGTGCCCTTATCCTGGAAGAGATGGAGATAATGGGCGCGGTGAGGAGGCAGGATGCAGACCAGGCGGCCCGGAATTTCCTCGAATGGTTCCGCAGGGGCCGGGAAGAAGGCCAGATCATCATGCTGGACGATGAAGATGTGATAAAATAGAATGTAATGTGATGGATAAAGACAGACTGTCCCTCCTGCGGGGAGTTATACACCAATTTGCTATTTACGGGGAATTTGAGACCGCCGAAGCTTTCGGTTCCGGTCATATCAACAGTACCTTCCGTTCCTCCTGGAATCAGGGAGGGACGAGACTGCGCTATACTCACCAACGGATCAACGAAAAGGTCTTTACCCGACCGGACGAGGTGATGGATAACATACAGCGTGTTACCCGCCATATTGCGGAAAAGCTCCGTTTGTCGGGCGCGGGAGACATAAGCCGCCGGGTGCTGACCGTTGTTCCCTCCAGGGACGGCAAACCCGTTCTGAGGGACGCCGAGGGGGGCTGGTGGCGGACCTACCTTTTTATCGAAGGAACCCACAGTCTGGAGCTTGCCTCTTCCACGAAGGAAGCGCGGGTATTGGGGAAAAGCGTCGGACAGTTTCAAAAACAGCTTGCCGACCTTGGCGGAAAGCGGCTCTACGAGACCATACCGGATTTTCATCACATGGAAAAACGATACAGCCGGTTTTACGAGGCTGTACAAAAGGACAGCTCAGGACGCGTGAAGGAAGCCGGGCCTGAAATTGCCTTTATGAGAGAGAATGAGGAACGGGGCGCCATCCTGATTCGCTCTCTCAAGAACGGTACCATCCCGGAGCGGATCTGCCATAATGATACCAAGATGAACAACATTTTAATTGATGATACGGACGGAGAAGTCCGTGCCGTGGTGGATCTGGATACGGTGATGCCCGGATCGAGCCTCTTTGATGTGGGGGATCTTATCCGTACCGTGGCTACCAGGGCGGAAGAGGATGAACGGGATCTTTCCAGAGTTGAATTTGATACGGCCTTTTTCGAGGCCCTGTTGGACGGGTACCTGTCCGAGGCCTCACAGTTCCTGGAGAGCGAAGAGCTGAAGCTTCTTGCCGAATCGGGCCGGAGTTTTGCCCAGATCATGGGCCTTCGTTTCCTTACCGATTACCTTGAGGGGGACCATTACTATCAGACTGCCCGGCCCGGTCACAATCTGGATCGCTGCCGTAACCAGATAGCCCTGATCCGTTCCATGGATTCAAAGTGGGATTCCGCGCTGCGGATTGCCGAAAGGCTGGTTAGAAAGTATGTATAAGGGAACTTGTTGGAAGAAGCTTGATTGTTTATCTAGGGAATTTAAAGATAACTTTCAGCAGTTTCTGTATTCGCTTCAGATTATCAACAAACAAATGTCGTAACGTTAGATCGTTTTTAACATTTCCCGACGTAAAATTGCGTTCATACGGGTTTGATAGCCGGCTCCGCCGCTTTTAAGCCATTCAATATATGCATACACCTGATCCAGAAAAAAGAATAATAATGGGAGTAGCTGGAAAGGAAAACACCAAATTAAAAATAAATTGGACAATATTGAAAGATTTTGAGTAACGATGAATAAAAAAATAATATTTCAAGGACACTGCTGTCCGGCTTAAATGAGAAAAAAACAAAATAGCTTGTATCTGTGCCCTTAAAATGGTATAAGGAAATTACAACAAATCTTTATACTATAAGGAGATACACGCTATGACCAAGC
>JAITES010000108.1 GCA_031281925.1 Treponema sp.
ACGTGTGCTCTTCCGATCTTTGGCGCTGGTGGCATCACTTACATAGCAGGGGCTGAGATCGTTCATTTGCCGCCCCCAGCGCCACGTGTCACTATCCAAACCCTCCGGGGGCAGGTTAACAAAGAATGTACCATCGTCGTTAATCTGTAATACCTCGCCCGCCGCCCCATAGTACATCTGCAAATTTATCAATTCGTCCAAAGAAAACCGGCTGGAAATAATCCAGTGCGGCGCTCATTGCCGGGACAAACAGTCTCTTTCGCTACGGAATTCATGGACTTTCTGAATTGGGAATTACTGTATCCTGGACCTGCGCCGGTTTTATCCTGTCAGCAGGTCATAGACTTCCCGGGTTGACTGGGCCTTTAAAAGGGAGTCTCGCAGTTCCCGGTTTTTCAGTCTGGCGCTGAAGAAGGAAAGGGTCTGCAGATAGTAGGCATGCTGGTTAAAGGCGGCCGCTATCATGAAGATAAGCCGTACCGGTTCGTCATCCAGAGTGCTGAAATCCGAAATGGGCGTATGGCTTATCCCGACCGATACCACAAGGTCTGTTACCGAAGCGAGTCGGACATGGGGAATGGCGATTCCCCGGCCTATGGCTGTGCTCATCAGTTCATCCCGTTTGAGAATTTCCTGGCCCAATTCCTGACGGTTCTTTACCTGAGGTGCAAGGGCAAGGTTATCCGCCAGGGCAAGAAGCGCATCCCGTTTATTTGAATAGTCAAGAAAGAGGATTCTGTCCGGCGAGATGATGCTGTCTACATGGACTGCAGCCGGCCGGTTATCGAATCTGTGGCCGCAAAGCCGGTCATCGACCCATTTTTCGATGTCCGATTTCTTGAAACGCCACACCGTACCGATCTTGCCGGAAGGTATCTCGCCTTTTTGGGCCCAGTCATACACGGTCCGTTCCGAAACCCGCAGGTATTTGGCAACTTCTTCGATTGTCAGAATATCATCATCAATCATCAGTATGATTCTGTAACAAATGTCAAAAAATGTCAACAAACCGGAACAAAAAACCTAAAACGGCCCAAAAGGTCTTACATGCAAATACGCAGGACAAGGACATCCATTGAAATTTCGTTCATAAGCTATGATACTATACATGGAGATTTTTGTGGCAAAGGAAAGAAAAAAATACTGGATTTTTCTGGGGCTGGTTCTCTTTGTTGTGTACTTTTTTGTTGCCGCCCGCCCCATACCGGTTGAGACGATTCTGCTTCCCCGCTGGCTTTCCTCCCTTGAATCCGGGTTTCCCATCAGCCTGGGGGGAAATCTTTCGGAAAATTCCTCCGACGGGGCGCTTATCCCTTTCCGCCTGGGGGACAGGTTCGGCTATGCCGATGCGGAAGGCCGTTTTGTCCTGAACCGCCCTCTTGAAGGTTCCGTTTCCCTTTCTCAGGACAGATGGGCCCAGTATGATGCGGAACCCTCCTCTATTGAGGTGCTGGGGCCCCAAGGGGAAAAGCTCATTGATATCGAAGAGAACCGGGGTTACCCCCTGTTTCTTGATGAAAGAATTTTTCTCATCGGGCATGAACAGAATACCCTGAGCGCCCTGGATGAAGAGGGGAAAACTCTCTGGACTTACGATTTTGCCTCTCCGCTTACCTGCATTGACGCCGCCGCAGGGCTGGTGTTGACCGGCTCTCTGGACGGGGTGGTGGAAGTTCTGGATTCCGAAGGAAAACGGATCTTCTACTTTGAGCCAGGCGGTTCCCGGCTTTCCCTGATTCTCGGCTGTACCATGTCCAGAGACGGAAACCGTCTGGGGATTATTTCGGGGATCGATGATCAGCGTTTTTTGGTACTGGAACGTTACGGCGACGGGGCGGGATCCGATTACCGGGTCGTGTATCATGAATTCCTCACCGACGGTTTCAGGCGGGCTGTTTACATTTCTTTTATCGATAACGACAGTAAAATTGTTCATGAACAGGAAAAAGGAATCGGTATTTACGAAATAGGCAAGCGGGAACGGATATTTCTCCCCCTGGAAGGGGATATTGTTGCAATGGACACTTCCGGTCACAACGGGCTTTTCTTTATCATTACCGCCCAGCAGGGAAAAGAGAAAAATCTTGTGGCAATAAAAATGCCCGGCAGAATTATTATTGAAGCTCCTTTCAAAACCGAAGATGTCTTTCTGGGAAGATCCAGTTCCATGCTCTATATAGGAGGCGGCCATACGCTGGCAGCCTTCCGGATAGACACCAAATAAAGTAACCGGCTTTTATGGACAGACATTAAATAAAGGATGTTAAGAATGAAAAAAACAGTGTTTCTGTTTGGCGCAGTGATTCTGTTCTGCGGAGCCCTGAATGCCATGGACTGGCCTTCCCGGGATGCGGAACTGGTACATAACTTTGGATGGAATAACCGGGGAGAACCGGTGCTGGGCACGGCCTTTAGGGGCTCAGGCTTTATAGAGGCGGCGGATAATGGGGAACTGCTCTTTACCCGGCGCAAGGGCGATACCGCTTCCCGGCTGCCTTCCCCCCTGGGGGCATGGACCGCCCTGGATCACGGGGATGGCATAATCAGTATCTACAGCCGCTATGATGATTCCCGCTCCTACCATGTAAGCGATACCGTCTCGCGGGGAACGCCCATTGCGGTTTCCGGCAAATCCGGCTGGGCCGCCGTTTCGGGGTTTTTCTTTTCGCTCTTTGACCGGCGGGAGAGACGCTGGGTGAATCCTTCAATGATTATTTCACCCATGGAAGATACACAGGCGCCGGTGATACAATCCATACAGCTTACCGGAGAGCGGGGGGCAGGCATCGATCTTGCGCAGGCGCGGACTCTAAGCCAGGGGAGGTATACCATTGCGGTGGCTGCCGCCGATGCCCTGCGCAATACGAATGAATTTTCCCTTGCGCCCCACAGGATTATCTGTTCCTTTAACGGGACAGAGGCAGGTTCCCTTCTGTTTGAAACGGTATCTGTCCGGGACGGTGTACAGCTTATGTACCGGAACGGGCTTACTCCGGTAAAACAGATCTATGCGCCTTTCCCCCGTTACGAGGTAGGAGAAGTGTGGCTTACACGGGGACAGGCTACCCTGGAAGTTATTGCCGGGGACATCGCAGGCAATAACCGGAGTACACTGTACCGTCTGCAGGTTGAGTAAAATGCGGGCCCCGGAGGGCAGGAAGTGAGAAAGACCGTCAAGACCTGGTCTACTCCCGTTGAACACGAAAGACGGCGGCAGATTCCCTGCGCTTTATGCGGGGAAAATGTTTTTAAGCCCGCGCTGAAATGCGGGGACTTTTCCTATGTACGATGCGGAAACTGCGGTCTTGTACAGATCAACCCGCAGCCTTTCCCTTCGGAAATTGCCGCCCGTTACGGAGAGGCCCACGGCAAGGATTATCTTTCCTACGAATTAAACAATGAAGCAAATTTTCTGCGCCTGCAGGAACTTGCCCTTACGGACGCCGGTTTCTTTACCCTTGAAAAAGAACTCCTGAAAAACGGTAATGATCCTCATGTTATAGACATCGGCTGCGCGACAGGAACACTGCTTGAAAAATTAAGGGAGCGGGGCTGGAACTGTACCGGGGTGGAAATTTCCCCTTCGGCGGAATACGCACGGGAAAAACGGGGGCTTGATGTCCGCGGTACGCCGCTTGAGGAATGCGGTTTTCCGGACGGCAGTTTTGATGTGCTTCTGGCCTCCCATCTCATAGAACACTTAAATGATCCCGCCCTCTTTGTGTCCGAAGCGTACCGGGTGCTTGGCTCCGGAGGGCGCATCTACATAACGACTCCCAATATCGCAGGTTTCCAGGCGCGGCTCTTCCGGGGACACTGGCGGAGCGCTATTTTTGATCATCTCTACCTTTTTTCGCTCAGGACCCTTTCCCGGCTTCTTGAAAAACATGGTTTTGTCATTGAGAAGCGTGTTACCTGGGGAGGGCTCGCCGCAGGGACTGCCCCGCTCCCGCTGAAACGTATCGCCGACAGGGCTGCAAAACGCTTCGGCTTTGGAGACGTAATGCTCCTGCGGGGCAGAAAAATTCAGCCGGACTAGGGCACTGCGCAGTTCCTAGGGAAAGGCCGCAATGTGAATGGCAAAGCCTGCAATCTCTTCCCTGAGATAGAGGAGCGTGACCCTGCCTTTAGCGTCTTTTTTGGCATTGTCCCGGTCAAGGGCAATGCCCCGGCGTTCCAGGAAGGCGGCGGCCTTGCCGACACTGTTTGTACCGATGCCGATGTGGCCGTGCTTCCCCCTGGCGTCCTCAATCTTCATTATTTCAATGGCGTTCCCCGCAAAGACCGAAGAGACGCCGTCCTTTGACGCAAAGCCGAACATGCCGCCGAAAAACTCTGCGGCCTTCCCCGCGGAAACGGCATCTCCCGCGTTTAGCCCAAAGTGAACAACACGGAAGCCCAGCATCGCCGATACCGCCTCCCGTGAAAGCGCAGTGATTCTGTCGAAATCCCCCGCATTGATAAATTCATCCTTTACCATCCAGGAGCCGCCGCACGCGTGTATCTTTTCGCAGGCGCTGTACACGCCGATATTGGAGGCGTTGATCCCCCCCGTGGGCATGAAACGCAAGGAAGGATAGGGAGCCGAAACAGCCTTTATATAATCGAGGCCGCCGCTCTGTTCGGCAGGAAAGAATTTTACCACTTCAAGACCCGCTTCAAGGGCCTGTTCAATGCCCGAAGGATTGGAACATCCCGGTGTAATGGGGATGCCCTTCTCCCTGCAACGGGACACTACCCTGGGATTAAAACCGGGGCTCACGATAAATTGCGCGCCCGCATCAAGGGCCCTGTCCACCTGTTCGGGACTTAAAACCGTTCCCGCTCCCAGGAGTATTCCGGGCACAGAGGCGGCAATCCTCCGTATGGACTCTTCTCCCTGGGCAGTACGAAAGGTAATTTCCGCACAGGGAATTCCCCCGGCTTTCAGCGCCTGAGCCAGGGGGACAGCCTTTTCCGCATCGTCAATTTTGATTACCGGTACAATACCAATCTTTCCCAGTTCTTCCAAAACCTTGTCCATCGGCAATTCCTTTAAGCGGCAGGTATTAAAAACGTCGCCCTTTCCGCCCAGCTTATGGTAATTATACTGAATATATCCTATATTAGACACTGAGGGAACCCGGGAGGTTGTTGTGGGCGCCGTGCTGAAAGAAGAACGATTGTTTACCTATGCCGACTACAAGGCATGGGAACTTGCCGAAGGGGAACGTTATGAACTCATGTATGGCACAGCCTATGCCATGGCGGAGCCGAATGATTATCACCAGAGTATCTGCGGGGAACTGTTCCGGCAGATTGCCAATTATCTGTACGGTAAAGCCTGTAGAGTGCGGGCTGCTCCCTATGATGTGCGGCTTTTTTACGAAGAAGATGAAAGTGATGATACTGTTGTCCAGCCGGATATTTCGGTTATCTGCGATGAAAAAAAATTGGGAAGCGAAGGCTGCCGCGGGGCCCCGGATCTGGTGGCGGAGATCCTTTCCCCCTCAAACAGCGCCTTCGAAATGGAACGGAAGTTCAGGCTTTACCGGCAGGCGGGTGTCAGAGAATACTGGGTTATAAACCCTGAAAACAAGGGTCTTACCGTCTACCGTTTTAAGGACGGGCAAATTTTTACCCGGACTTACGAATCCAACGATACCGTCCCGGTAGATATTTTTCCCGGTTTCGATGTAAACCTGGAAGCGGTTTTTGCGAATGGCGG
This sequence comes from Treponema sp., assembly GCA_031281925.1. Taxonomy (GTDB): domain Bacteria; phylum Spirochaetota; class Spirochaetia; order Treponematales; family Breznakiellaceae; genus JAIRNJ01. Next base: position 5,708 of record JAITES010000108.1, read on the forward strand.
TTGAAGCCGGTGAAATATAGCTGTGCGATCTTTGATTTGGACGGTACTCTGGCGGATACCATTGCCGATATTGCCGCGTCAATGAACAGGGCGCTGGAACTGTACGGTTTTCCGCAGCGGCCGCCGCAGATGTATCCGGGAATCGTGGGCTACGGGATCAAAAAGCTGGCCTTTGACGCGCTGCCGGAAGAAACGGCAACCGAGGAGATTGCCGCCGCTGTAGCCGCGGATGCGGCCCGTTTCTATGCGGAAAACCCGCTGGTTCATACCAGGGCCTACCCCGGCATCCCGGAACTGATTGCGGAACTAAGGGGCAAAAAATTTAAAACCGCCGTCATCAGCAACAAGCCTGATCCGGTAACCCGGATTGTGGTACAGGGGCTCTTTCCGGCGGGGAGTTTTGACCTTGTTCAGGGTGAAAGGCAGGGCATTGCCCGCAAGCCCGACCCTGAGGCAGTCTGGGATATCCTTGTGCAGCTTGACAAGACTCCCAGGGACACGATCTTTGTGGGAGATTCCGAGGTAGACATGGAAACCGCACGGAACGCCGCCTGCTTCCCCCTCGGAGTCGGCTGGGGCTTCCGTCCCGTGTCTGTGCTGGAAGAGGCGGGAGCCGCGCTGATCGTCAACAGCCCCGCAGAAATTTCAGCCTTCCTGAACTAAGTTTTCCCGGCGCCGTGATATGCCGCGTAAGGAAATGCTTATATGCCGCCAGGAGGCGGCTTGCGCATGTGTCCCTTCGGGCCACGAGCATAAGGAAATTTATAGTACGGCGCCGCCAGGAGGCGGCTTGCGCATGGAAACTGATGACCCGCGGGTGGCGGAAAACATTGGCGAACTCTCCCGGACTCTGTCGAGGCTGGACGATCCGGAACTTATTGAATCCTTTCTCCGTTGTCTCCTGACCCCCGCGGAAACCGCCGATATTGCCGCCCGCTGGGCTCTGGTCAAATCCCTGAAACAGAAGATCCCCCAGAGGAAAATCGCAAAGGATCTGGGAATTTCCCTCTGCAAGATCACCAGGGGTTCACGTGAATTAAAAAAATCCAATTCGGCTTTTGAGAGAATTCTAAGAGAAACGCAGAAAGACCAGGGACTCGTGTAAATAAAATGCCCGGCATTTTGGAGCGGCTCCCAATCTCCTACTCCCCGATGTGTACCCTGAATGAACGCCGGAAAAGAAAACGGCGGAGTTTTTCAATCCACACCACAAGAATGGCCAGGATGATCCGGGGGAGGAGGAGCCAGACGGTGGAAATTCCCGCGGCGGCGTAGAGGCAGGTACCGGTGATCCATGAATGGTCTATGGCAATATGATGATTGAGGAGATCGGCTTCCTTTTCGCTGAGGGACGCGCCTTCAAAGGCTTCCCGTACTACAGAATACCCTTCCTGGACGCCGAAAGCAAAACCGGCAATCAGGGGATACGCGGCATGCGAGGGAAGGCCCAGGATGGGCATGAA
>JAITES010000038.1 GCA_031281925.1 Treponema sp.
GGAATGGGAACTGGTGACGTTAGGGTATAACTTCAAGCGGTTATACGCCCTGAAGACGGGGTAAACGGCTCCGGTAGGGGCGACCGGGCTGGATAAGCGGCCTGGATTATCCCCCATGAGGAAGAAAAGAACAACCCTTCCGAAAAAACGTCCGAATTCTATAGCCGAAACCATCGGCTTTGCCACAAGTGCAACAGCCTGCTAGGTGTTTCGCTCATCCCCAAAAGTCGAAAAAGTCAAAGAAAGAAAGAAAGAGCAAGAGGGGGTCTCTTAAAAAACTTATTCGACTCCTTTGACTTCGAGGTTTATAAAATTCTTGCCGGAACGATAGCCTGCTAATTCCCCGCTTTTGCAAGCAGATCGTAATACATGGAGAAGAGGCTGGAATACCAGTCAACCAGTTCCTTTACCGGCATGTTCCATTTATTGGGATACCGGGCGTTTATCTCGGAACGAAGGGAATCTATGAATTCAAAGTCATCCTGCGCCTCACCGGAAAGCCGCGCTACTTCTACCCGGCTCATCAGCCTGGTCAATTCGGCAGGATATGCGGCATTTGGGAAGACGCCGCTGACAAATTCCAGATTTGCATTGTTTTCCAGCATGTAGGCAACATACTGAACCGCCAGCTTCCTGCCCTTGGTGGTGCTGTCTTCGGGATAGCCGTCGTCGCGGACTGCGTCTCCACCGCTTGGAGGGGCGCTTTGGCAGGCAAAAAACAGCAGCAAGGCAGGGAAGAGGATCAAAGTTTTTACGGTTTTCTTCATGATAATTTCCTTAAATTGTGGGATTTTATTTCCGTCTGCGGGAATTAACGAACCGCAGGAAATCGTTGATATTTTTGACGGCAATCTTGTCGGGATACATCTCCATCCGCTGCTGGGCAACAAACTGGCGCAGGGTTTCGTTGGTATCCTTGACGCTCATGCCGGCCCAGTGGGCAATATCGTCAACGGTAGTACTGAACTCCCGGCGCTCCGTGGTCTTGTCGAGGTTGGGCTGGGCTTCATCCAGCATGAGGAAGACATCGGCAACCTTGGCCTGCGGCTCTTCCAGGGTAAGGATCATGAAACGCCGCTTGGAATCGTAGATCCGTTTGGCAAACATCCGCAGCAGTTTTAAGGCTATCTGGGGATTGCCCAGGAGCAGTATTTCAAAATTCTGGCTGTTGAATTCCAGTACTTTTACCGCATCCAGGGCAATAGCCGTGGCGGAACGGGGGGAATTTTCCAGAATCGCCATTTCGCCGAACATTTCCGAAGGCTGCAAAATATCCAGGGTCTTTTCAATGTCCCCGATGATCTTTACCAGTTCCACCCGGCCGGACTGTATAAGGTAAAAGGTGTCTCCGGGCTCAAATTCGCTAAAAATCATCTCCCCAGCCTGAAATGACCGGGCAAAACGTCCAAAAGCTGCAAGATCCATGGCCATCTTACGCTCCTTCCAGGGCCTTGAGGGCCCGTTTCGCCTTTATCGTCGTACCGTCGTCGTCATCCGCAGGCATGGACAGTATCTTTTTATAGAAAGCCCCTGCCTGATCTTTCTGCCCCTTCCTCTCGTAGGATTGCCCGATAAAGAAAATCGCATCCCGGAGATCCGGATGTTTGGGGTACTTGGTGAGCATAACGGTATAATATCTGATACAGTCATCAAATTTATTGAGGAGGAACAGACAGCGGCCGATTTCGTAACTGCTTTTGGCTACATATTCAGGCTCCTCGTTTGCGTCAACGATACGCTTAAAGAGAAGATACGCCTGCTGATATTTTTCCTGGGAGATAAAGCTTACCGCATCGTAGTAACTTTTGGCCGCAACGGAAAGATCCTGGCCCGAACCGGCATCTGCCGAGGCCGGAGCGGGCTGGGCCTGGGGCCGGGAGAACATGCCCGCCTCTCCCCCTCCGGGAGACCTCACGGCGCCCATGTGGGACAGGGAAGTCTCGGCGGCTTCCAGATATTTTGCGGCCTGGGCGGCATTCTTCCCCGACGGGTAGTAGGTCAGGTAACGGCTAAACACATAACGGGCCTGAGAAAAACGCTTGCCTTTGAGGTAATACTCGCCTACATTGAAAAGCCCCACATCGGGATCGAGTTCTTCCTTCTCCATGAGGCTTGAAACCTGCTTGTGGATACGCCGCATCTGGTTGGAAAAAACCTTGAGCATTTTCATGATGATGCGGGTGTTTGCCATGGCCAGGGCTTCGAATTCCTGAACGGTAAAGGCCATAATCACCGCATCCTGAATAGCCGCCGCATCTTCTTCACGGGGATAACGGCCCAGGGCGGATTTGACACCAAAGAATTCCCCGGGCTGAACAAGATCATGGAGATCCGACCCTGTTTCTATATCCTGATAGATCAAATTTACCTTTCCGGATTGAAGGATAAACACCTTATCAGCGGGATCACCCCGCATATAAATAATGGAGCCGGAACGGTATTGAAGCGGTTTGGGCATGGCCTTCTTTCTTTCCTCTATTATACTAAATCGAATCAATCGGGCTCGAAGGGCAGATAATCAAGCACCTTCTTAAAGCCTATCTTACGCCGGGCTTCCCGGTAAAGACCCGCAGGATCGCCCTTCACAAACATCTGCCTCCCGCCGACCCTGATCGCGGTATAGCCTTCCGGCAATTCCCCTTTCTTCAGGGAAGAACCAAAAAGATCCAGGAAACGAGATTCCCCATAAATGGGAACTCCCTCCAGGGTCAATAGCTCTATGTCCTCCATTGAAGAACACAGCAGATTTTCGTAAGGGTCGTCATGCTTACCTTTTACCACCAGTATATCCGCCAATTTACCTTTTTCCAATACACCTGTCCTGTCCTGCATCCAAAAGGCCCTGGCGGCATTGGCAGTAACCATTTCGAACATGGTTTCCGCGGAAAGCTCCTCTCCGTAGAGTCTGCGGTACAGATCCCGGTCATATTTCATCTCCGCAAGCAGATTGGCGGAACCGGTAGCGGAAGAATCGGTTCCAATGGTGAGATTGACCCCGGCCTTGAGCATCTTGCGGATCTTGCAGGTAACATTGAACATGAACATGTTGGAAAAACCGCACCATGAGACACTGGCCCCGGCCTTCGCCACCTTTTCAATGTCCTCATCGCTAAAACCGATGCAATGAATAAAGAGGCAGTGGCTGTCCAGGATCCTGAGCTTCTCCAGATGTTCCACACCGCTCATGGATTCTTCATCAAAACCTTCGGAAAGATGCGTGATGAAAGGCCATTTGTTTTTTACCGCCCGCTCATGCTCCGTTTCGACACCATCCCCCCATTTAAGATCATAGGAACTCGTTTCATGGGCAAGCCCGTATTCAAGAATCGCCCGAATGGGCAGCGTAGGGAGAATTTCCCTGTTGAACTTCTGGGGAAAGTGATCGTTTACCGTGGCTACCCCGGAAAAAAGGCACTTATAGCCTGACAAATTGTAGAGATCCTCACGGCTGAGCTGGGAACGTTCCTTAAAAGTATCGGAAGCCTTGAGGTCATTATCCCAGGGGAGCCAGGTAAGATAGAAAGTTCCCGGTTTTGGGCCGACCGGAGGCCGGTAATTCCCCTGGAGATGATCGTGGGTATTGATCAGCGCAGGATACACCACCGAGGCGCCCTTGAGGTCAAGGGATACGGCAGCCCCCGAAGAGCCGATGATCTCTCCCTTTACGGTTAAACCGGCGCTATGCGGCTTCTGCCCTTTACTGACAATGAGACCATTTTTTAAGGAATAACCAAACAATTCAGGGCCGTCCTTCAACAAGAACACCCCGCTCCCTCCCTGAGCAACAGGCATCCTATCTTCCCATTTTATAATCGGTAACCCGGACAGTCAACGATCCGGAATCCATTTGTAACTGAAGCTGTTCAAAAATATCAAATTTTGGAACAGCAACCTTAGATCAACTTATTGTCGGCAAAAAAGGCAAATTTTTGAGCCTTTGTCGGTATTTTTCTTTCAAAACTTAATCTTTTCTGCTACACTGCATCAAAATGATAGACTTGCATACCCATTCTACCGCCAGCGACGGTACCTACAGCCCCCGGCGCCTGATCCAGGAAGCCTCCGAACGGGGTCTCAATGCCATTGCCCTGACGGATCACGATACCATTGATGGCTTACAGGAAGGAAGAGACGAGGCTGAGAAGCTGGGTATCCATTTTGTGCCCGGAATTGAGGTCGAAATTGAGCAGGAGCCGGGAAAAGACGGCTGGTCTTCCGGCGGAGAATTCCACCTTCTGGGGCTGGGCATCAAAAAGCCGGCCCCGTCTTTTCTGGACATGGTGAAGGATCTGCAGAAATTCCGGGAGGAGAGAAACCTGGAGATCCTTGATCGGATGGAAGAACAGGGAATTGAAGCAAAGCCTGAAGATATTGCCGCCTTCTCGAAGGGAAGTTCCATCGGGCGGCCCCATTTTGCGGCCTTTCTTATCAAGCGGAGGCTTGCAAAAAACATCGAACAGGCCTTTAGCCGCTATCTGGGGCCGGGGCAGGTACTCTATGTGCCCAGAAAGGGGGTGGCTTTTGAACGGGCAGCCGCCGCCATATGGGAGTCGGGGGGTATTTCGGTGATAGCCCACCCTCTTTCGCTCTACCTGGCCTGGGGTAAACTGCCTGCCTTTATCGCCGGTCTCAAGGAACGGGGCCTCTGCGGCCTGGAAGCCTGGCACCCCGCGGCAAAACCGGGGGAATGTAAACGCCTGGAAAAACTGGGGAAAACCCTGGATCTCTATATTACCGAAGGCAGCGACTACCACGGAGAAGAGCGGAAAGGCCGCCATCTCGGCCTCACCGCTGGCGGAAAGAAAATCGAAGATTCGGTGCTGGAGGCAATACCGGAGTTGAAGGCAGACACTAATTAGTGTCTGTCCATAAAGTCGGTTACTTTGCAGACAGAAACTGATTCACGGATATTTTATAATAATCTTTTATAATTGAAATTTCTTC
>JAITES010000067.1 GCA_031281925.1 Treponema sp.
GGGATGCATTCGCAGCGGGGGCACTGTACGGTTTTTACAACGGCTGGTCCCCGTTAAGAATTCTGAATATAGCCAATTGTTCCGCGGCGGCTAACCTTTCCAGTGCCGATTCAATTTCCGGAGCCCGGAGTCTTGAGGAACTCCAGGGCCTGGGAGAAAAATACAAGGAGTAAACCGTGGCATTTGTTACCGATAAAAACGAAGCAAAATCACTCATTGACCATGCCGTATCGCGGGGAGTCTGTACGGCCCTTTTTTGTACGGCCAGTTTCTGGAATACCGAAGCCATTCTCAGGGCGGCGGATAATTTTGCCTGCAAATACCGCATCAGGAATATTCCGGTGGTGGTTGCCATGACCTCTAATTATTCCCACATGGCCCAGGCAAGAAGGGTTACCCATTCGGGAGACGACCGGACAGGTTTACGGGCAATCATGGAGTATTGCCGCATCCTCTCCGCAGACGCCCACGCGCCTTATACCAATGTTGCGGCCATGACCCATCTGGATCACGCTGACCCGGCGCTTGATACCTGGGCATTGACCGAATGTACCGATCTTCTTTCCAGCGTCATGTTTGATGCCCAGGCCTACCCGTATGAGGATAACCTCAGAATGACGAAAGACTATGTATCCCGTTACGGGGACAAGGTTTTGATAGAAGGCATTATCGAAGGATTGGCGGTGGGTGACGGACAGAAGGCCCTGCAAAGTGATGCGTATATTGATAAGGCCATCCGTTTTGTTAAGGAGACGGGGGTAGATTTCCTGGTGGCAGACCTCGGGACTGAGCAGCAGGCTTCCGGAACCGGAGCGGTGTACCTTAAGGATCGGGCTATAGGACTCACCAGGGCTCTGGGCAGGCCCATGCTGGTACTCCACGGTACATCCAGCTTAAAAGATGAAGATATAAAGAACTTTTCCGGCGATGGGGTTATCCGGGTTAATATGTGGACCAGGATCGTCCGGGAGGCGGGACAATATGCCGCGAAACGTCTGGTTGAACGGATAGAACAGATCCGCTCAGGTGATTTTGAAGCCTGTGAGGCCATGGCCTATACAAACGACAATATCGAAAAAGCCGCGGAGATAATGGAAGGAGTCTTGGGCAGTCTGGGATACGCAAAATTGGCGGATTAAAAATGGCTTTGGGGTTGCCTATTATGAATTTTTGGATACGGCCCCCTGATAGCTGTCCCGGCGGCGACTTGGTCTGGGTTTTAAGGTGACGCCGGAAAACACGGAGATACCAAGCCCCTTCTGCATTGCCCTTAGCCCTTACAGTCACGCACCTGCGCTAATTGTTGATGGCGGCAATACGTTCCCGTACCATCTCGCTGATGATCTCCGCAGGTGTTTTATGGGTATCCATCGCTTTAATCATCAGATAATCCGCTGAAAAATCATCAATCGTTACCGTGCGGGCAGCGGCCTTGCGTTGTGAAAAGAAACCTGACCCATTGGGACCAACTTCGGGCGTGGTTTTTGTCCATTTTTCGTCCAGCCTATCATATTCTTCATCGGTCAAATCATGAAACTTCGTTTCAAGCTTATCTTTCATTTTTTCTTTTCCTGTCCAAGTAATTTAATAAAGGCAGAACGGCATTTCATGGCGTGAAATACCCGAATTCTATCATCAGCAATGACATTGTACAAGATCTCGGATTACGCTTTCCAATGCTGCGGAAAACAATTCAATTGAAAAAATACGGCAAATAGGCAAAAATAAATTCATGGAGAACAGATTCCTCAAAGTTTTCAAAGTACATTTCTCCCTTCTTCTTGTTTTTTTCCTCTTCCCTGTCACCCCTGCGGCGGCCCAGGAAGATCCGTTTTCTTCGTTCTCCGATCCTTCCCGTATCTGGGGAAACGGCATCGAAAAGGTTATTGAGGAGGCGTTCAGGCTCTGTTTCAAAACCCGGATTCTGGGAGGCAAGGTGATGAACCTCCGCATGCCTTTTGCCCAAAACAACGAACGGGATAAGCTCAGCGATACGGGCTGGGTGTTTCTGGAAGGCGGCAAGGGGAGCCCGGAAACTCTCTGGCCTGCCATCGAAACAATTCTTGATTCGGCGGATTTCAAAACCTACATTGACGCTGTCTCCGACGGAAAAGAAAAGGTGCTGATCTTCGATATTCCAACCCAAACATGGACAAGCAGCAGGGAACTTTTTGAGCTTGCCAGGATAAAGGCCGGTGCCTACCGCGGGCTGCCCCACCGGCCCTATGTGTATGTACAGGGCAAGGGCATCGAAGAAACAGATGTGTATAACTACCTCTACTGCATAGGTCTGGCGGGCATGGACTGTTCGGCTTTTGTCTGGCATACGCTGTCGTATATAGCGAAAAGCGGCGGGCTGGATCTGGGCCGCTCCTTAAGGGGGACGCTGGGAGTGCGCCCCGGAGACAGTCCTGCCCGTTATGCAGGAACCGGTTTCTTTGATTCCCGAAGCAGGGAAATAATTACGGTAAAAGACGAGATTCGGAACCTCAGGCCCGCGGACATCATACTCTTCCGGGGGCCGGATGGAGACGCGGCCCACTCCGCCATTATCCAGTCGGTGGATTTTAAGCGGGGCCTGCTCCGCTATCTGCAATGTACCGATGAGGCTCCTCTGGCGGAACGGGGTGTTCATGAATCTTTTGTATACTTCGATCCCGCTTCCCCCGGAATGTCCCTGGCCGATTCTTCCCTCCGCTGGTCGCAGAAACGCTACCCGCCCTTCCCCGGAGAAAAGGCCTCCCCCTTCTCGGAAGACGGCGAACGCTACCGGGCTTTCCCTGAACACGGCGGCGGAAAAGTAGTACGCCTCCGCCCGCTACAGCCCATAATTGAAAAAATTAACAAACAGTGAAGAATGTCAGGCTGTAGCACTACAGCCCATAATCGAAAAAATTAACAAACAGTGAAGGATCTTCAATCTTCGTTGTGCAGGCGAAGTTCGTAGAAAGCTTCCCTGCCTTCGCCGTCTTTGCCGCCGAGGGTTTGCAGTTTCCGTACCGAAAGGTTGACCTTTTCCCGGATCGATTCGCTTATCAGGATGCGGGCATTAAAACGGGAACAGAGGCCGGAAAGGATGCGGGCACGGACAACCGGGCGGCCATAGGCACTGTAGAGCGAAAGTTCGGACCATGCAAAGAGGCAGTCTCCGCAGTCAAGGCCAAAATGCCACAAGGCGGTATTAGTGTTCCGGACAGAATTATTGTCCTGAGTAGAATTACTGTTGGCATTATTCTTGCCGGCAGTGTTCTTGCCGTTAGTAATACTGCTATCGGCCTTTTCAAGTTCTCTGATGAAGTTTATCGCCGCTTCCACCGGATTAAACGGCGCCGTTGCGGCATGCCCGGTTTCCCTCCGGGCGAGACGTTCCGGGGGAGAGCCAAAACAGAGGAGTACCGTATCTCCCTCACAGCCAAGGAAGATCCCCCCGGCCTTTTTGACAAATCCTGCTGTAGTCTCGTGAAAAGCCCGGACAGCCTCGGCCCCCTCAAAGGGCTCTCCCCGGTCGATCCTCAGCGGAAGCGAAGGATCCTTTACCGCGATAATCGCCGAATAGGCCTTGATCCGTTCCCGGAGCTGGGGCCTCCCGATCCGCAGCAGCTGCCTGAGCGGAGCCTTGCCGATATGGCGGCTGTAGGCCAGACGGAGACGCCGTGAACCGCTTCTAAAGATGAGGGCCTTGATAAAAAACGCAAAAATACTGCCGCCCAGCAGTGATACTGTGGAAATAAGGGGATCTATCCAGTATGCCGAATAGATAAAGAAAACCGAAAAAACGGAAAAAGAAAGGCCGCTGAGGAAGAATCCCAAAAAAAGTGTCCGGAAAGGCCCGGCAGCTGCTATGCAGAAGAGACACGCCGCCAGGGCGAGGGAAGGCCAGAGCCATGTATCCCGCGTGAGGGCGCCTTCAATAAAACGTCCTGTAATAAGGGTGTTGGCAAGGATGGCGCTGGCGTTCGGTTCATCGTCCGATGCCGGGCCCATGATGCAGAAGGAGCCTGCCAGCGCCGTTTCAAGATTTCCCCGCTGTTTCCGCAGTTCCGCTGCCTTCTCCCGGATAACAGCAAAACTGCGGATAAGCTCATCCCTGAGGCCCTGAAGCCGGGACACGCCTTCCTCTCCAAGCTCCAAAAGAGCGATGAGTTCCTCATAACCGGTGACAAGTTCCGCCTCGGCAGGGCCTTCAAGAAAATCCTCAAGGCCTTCAAGATATGCCTTTTTTGCGGCAAGCCAGTTCTCCCTGAGATCCGTCCCCGAATCCGACAGCATCTCTGCCTTCAGGGATTCGGCATACTCAGCCAGGTAAAAGGGAGACAGTTCAGGATCGGTTCCGGAATAGATACCCGCCGCCTCCGCCTCCCTGAGCAGTCTCTGCAGTTCCCTTTCCGTCTCTTCGTATTCCGAAAACACAGAAAGAGAAAGATGCCGGAACGCCCCGGTATCTGCGGCAACAGGTTTTTCCACGAGAATGGCGCCGTCCGCATCCAGGGGGATGGCAAGATTCCTGCTTTCCCGGATGGAAGCTTCGGTACCGTCTTCCCCGGCGGAAAGGGAAGCCGCCCTCACAAGGTAAAGGTTTCCATCAATACGTTCTATGCCGGTTTCCGGGTACCGGCTCTTGAGTGCCGCATAGACTATATGCTCAATCCCTGCCGAAGGCTCCGTATCGGGAGCGATCAATACCGGAGCTATACGGCGGAGCACGCCATCCCTGTCGGGCGGGACTCTGGAATACCAGGGCGTATCGTAGCCTCCCCCGGCCCGAAGCAGATGGAGATCCCCTGCCTGCCTGACGTTCCCAAAAAGGGCGGAAGCCTGTTCAAAGCGGGCATAGCCTTCGCCTTCCTCGCGCAGAAGGGCGGAACTCAGACGTTCCTTCCCCCGTTCCGCAAGTTCTATGAGTTCAGCAACATAGCGGCCCAGATCCTGAGGAGGCACGGAACCAATGCGGATTGCCTCGAATAGAGTCCTTATGTTCCGTCCCAGAAGATTGTACTCTTCGTCAAAACGGGCGCGTATCTCTCCGGCGCTCTCCGGCCGTCCGGAAAAATTCCCGCCCAAAATACCCGGCGAAGGAACGGCAACCTGAATGATCAGCGAGGATGCGCCAAATTCCGTCAGGATGAGGAGAACGCCGGCGGCCCTGTCCGCCTCCAGAATCTCGGCGGTATCAATAAGTACAATCTCGCGGGCCGCAGGGGGCGGTTGGCGGAACTGCAGCAGCCAGTCGTAGTGCGGCCCCAGTCTGGGGCCTGAGAGTATATGAACAGAGAGAACCATGAGGGCCGCCCCGACAAAGAGGCTTGCAAAAAAAACGAGAATCCGGGCCTTTTTTGAAAAATACGGGGACATTACCTGTATTTTCGGCTTTCCGGGCCTTGCCCTAAAACGACAGCCGTCGATTCCGAATTTAGAATTGAGACAAATGATGCTTACCGTTTGCAAAAAAACATTTCTTGCCGATATACTTATTACAAGGAGTATTTTGTGAAACAGTCCTTCACTTGCGTATCCATAATCTTTGCTCTGGTACTGGCCTTTTTTGGCTGCGCCAAGCCGCCTACAGAGGAGATGAATCAGGCTATCGCCGCGGTAACCGCGGCGGAAAACGATGCCGATGCACTTAACTATGCGGCAAGTTCCCTGGTACGCGCCCGGGAAACGCTCACCCGGATGCAGGAAGCCGCCGATTCCAAACGCTACGATGAAGCCAAAACCCTGGCTTCCGAGGCTGTCGCGGCCGCGCAAAAGGCCATCGCCGACGGAAAAATCGGGGCGGAACGGGCCAAAACCGAAGCGGAAAACCTCATTGAGGAGGTAAAGGCCGCGGCCCTGGAGACCGAAGAGTCCCTCAGAAACGCCAAAACGGTAAAAAACATCAAACTGGACTTTACAGCCCTTGACAGGGATTTTGCCGGCGCCCGCCGCACTCTGGATCAGGCCGAAATTTCCCTGGCCGCCAGCAATTACCAGGATGCCTCAGAGAAAGGCCGAAACGCCAGGGCCGCCTTAAGCGATATTACCAACCGGATCGCAGGAGCGGCCACCGCCGTTTCCCGTAAAAAATAGGTGGGGATGAATTTAATCGGGCCTGGTCCACAACCTCGGGTTGTGGACCAGGCCCTCCTGTCACTCACTAAATCAACAAGCTCGCCCTAAAAGGACGAGGCATGTTGTTCTCATACAGTATTAAACTCAGCGTAAAGGCTCGTAAGTTCTGGCCGAATCCCACATACCCTGACGGGTTTCTCCACGAATGCTGGGAATATCCAAAACCATGCCGGGCTCAATGAGATCCGGATTATCCGGCTGGGGCATCCTGGCCTTGTTTGCGTTGTAAATGAGTCTCCATTTGGTTGAATCCCCATAGGCCCAGGGTCTCCCGGCAATATTCCAGAGGCAGTCTTTGGAAACCGCCCAGGGCCTCACCGTGTACCGGGCCGGAAGCGGGGTCTGGGAAGGCGCCGGTTGTTCAGTGGCGGTTTGAGCGGGAGGCGTCACGGTCTGGCTGGGGGCCGTTACATAGGCCAGGGCGTTTATGACCCTGCGCGCCTTTTCTGCAGCGCTTTCCCATTTTTCCGCCTTGCGGTCTTCCAGGCTGGCATTGTAGTAATCCTGAGCCTGCGCATACTCATTGGGATAGTTCTTTGCGGCGCCCACGGAAACAACCCAGTCAATCCGGGCTTTGGCCGCAGAGATGGCGTCATTGGCTTCCTTGATTTTCAGCTGAAGGGCTACATATTCATCGGAAAGCTGGGCATAACGAAGGGCTTCCGCGGCATAGTTGGCCGAGGCATCATAATCGCCTTCCTCGTAAGTCTCTTTGGCCATCCTGTTGAGCCTGACACTTTCGATATAGTACTGATTATTCCGGATATTCCTGGGAATGGCCGGCGCCGCATCGGTATCTGCGGCGGCCGCCAGGGACGCAACCGGGAAAAACGCCATCGGTTCAGGCAAAAGGCCGTCACCCAGATCCCAGAGGATCTCGGCTACCCCTCCAAAACCGGAAATCGGGGATTCCGGATATTGTTCGACAGTACCGGTAAAAATCTCCGGTAAACCCGGCTCGGGGAGCCAGGACGCAGAAACAAGATTCTCTGCAAAAACCTGCATCCCTGCAAGACAGAGAATCAACAGTAAAAGAAAACCTTTACTCCTCATAATGAGCCTCCTCCTAATATCGCCTCAGCCTTTTCTGCATTGGCTTCACTTTCAACCATTTTTTCATCGGCCTGCCGGATTGCGTTCTCCGCGGCCTGCCGTTTCTGTTCTGCAATCCCCCGGATTGTAATAAAACGGGATTCCGCATCGGCAAAGAAATCCGCCGCCGCAGGATAATCTTCCGCCTTAAAGGCGGAATCCCCCTGGGCAAAGATCCGGGAAGCCGCCTCAAAATCATTCCGGACAGCCACATTCGCCTTGAGTCTTAAGGCCTCCTGCCGCTTATCCGCCGAAGAGGCGCCTTTTTCCGCGGCATAGGACTGCCAGCCGGTAGTAAGCACCAAATTGTAACGAAGGTGGGCTTCTTCAGCCTTCTCCCTGGCGCTCTCCAGATCCGCCGCTTCATAGTCGGCAATGGCGGAAAGCCCCGCCACATCGGCCCGGTCAAAGTTATCAGGATCGTAACGGATAAAATCACGATCTTCAATCTCCTGCCGGACATAGTAGGCATTACAGCCGTCCTCCAGGATTTCGTACATGTCTACCGCCTGAAAAGCCGAAGCAATAGCCCCGTAATAGTCTTTCTCTTCATACTTTGTCTGGGCATCCAGAACGGTTTTATCCGCCATGAGCAGGTAAGCGGGGGCAAGATCCCCTATACCCGCAGCAAGGGCGTCTTCCCGTACGGAAATAATCTGATCCTCCCGGGCCTGGGCATAAAGCGGAAGGCTCTGATCGATCAGGCCCTGGAAAGAGGCGGCCGCGGTATTATTTGCGTCAGTGGCTGCCTTAACCTGTTCCGGAGTATCCCGCTGGGTTTTTGATTTAGCTTCATTATATTGGGCTTCCGCGGTATTCCACTGATCGGGAAACCATGAAGGGCCTTCGATATCTATTGCAAACTGACGAAGGCGCTCAAGATCCGCTATCGACTGGTCAAGGGCACTCAAAGAAGCCTGATCCGGCTGGGCAGGTTGAGTTTGAGCCGGAGTTTGAGCGGTCAAACTTTCGGCAGGCGTCTCCTCGCTTGTCTTGGGAGCGCTTTTACAGGCCAGCGTCACGAGAAGAACCGGCAATAATAGAATCATTAATTTAACATATTTCATATTTTACTCCTTCAAATCCGGCATAACTCTACTAAAACAACAGATCATTATCCAGGTTTCATCTTTTTAGAAGTATAATACCTAACTTACGCGGAAACAAGAGTTTATGCAAAATTAGGAAACAGACAGGCTCTTTATGGCCTTTTGGGTAAGAGCATCACAACGTTCATTGAGGGGATTCCCCGCGTGTCCTTTAACCCAGACCCAATTCAGGGGAAGGCCGGACGAAAGAACATCCAGGCGCTGCCAGAGTTCCCTGTTTTTTACCGGTTCCTTTCCTGCGGTGCGCCAGTTGTTCCGTTTCCAGGAGTGAATCCACTGGGTGATGCCCTTTTGAACATACTGGGAATCCGTGTAAAGGGTGATTTTTTCTATAACAAGATCCAGATAAGGCAGTTTTTCCAGCGCGGAAATGACCGCCATAAGTTCCATCCTGTTGTTGGTCGTGTCTTTTTCCCCTCCCCACTCTTCCCTGATGAGCTTTTTCTCCCCGGTAATTACATACGCCCAGCCGCCCGGCCCGGGATTCCCCGAACAGCCTCCGTCTGTATAGATTTCTACGTCCATAAATCCTCCAATAAACCAATTATGCCATAAATTCTCCATTTTGGTATTGCCGTTACGGGCGTAATTTAGTATTTTATATGGGAGTCCTTTTTGGGGCTTATCCCGCAGGACGGGATAACTATTATTAAAACATACTCAAGAGGAGAGTAGATTATGGCTAAACAGTTGCTGTTCAATGAAGAAGCCCGGCGCAAGTTGCTTGCCGGGGTTGAGCAAATTTCAAAGGCAGTCAAGGTAACCCTGGGCCCCAAGGGGCGTAATGTCCTTCTGGACAAGAAATTTGGCGCTCCGACCGTTACCAAGGATGGGGTTTCCGTAGCAAAAGAAGTGGAACTGGCAGACCCCTATGAAAACATGGGCGCCCAGCTTCTCAAGGAAGTAGCCACGAAAACCAACGATGTGGCGGGAGACGGCACCACAACCGCTACCGTTCTGGCCTACTCCCTGGTAAAAGAAGGCCTCAAATCCGTAGCCGCGGGCATGACTCCCATTGAGCTTAAACGGGGCATCGACAAGGCCGTGGAAATTTCCGTGGAAGAGATCAAGAAGAACTCCAAAGAGATCAAGGACAAGGAAGAAATCTCCCATGTGGCAAGTGTTTCCGCCAACAACGACAGCGAAATCGGCAATACCATTGCCGATGCCATGGAAAAGGTCGGCAAGGACGGGGTCATCACCGTGGAAGAGTCCAAAACGATGGACACTACCATTGAATTTGTGGAAGGCATGCAGTTTGACCGGGGCTATATTTCAGCCTACTTTGTTACCGATCGGGATACCATGACCAGCGTATACGAAGATGTATACATTCTTATTCATGACAAGAAACTCTCCAGCATGAAGGATATGCTGCCCCTGCTTGAAAAAGTTGCCCAGAGCGGCAAGCCCCTCCTGATCATTGCCGAGGATGTGGATGGCGAAGCCCTCTCTACCCTGGTAGTAAACAGCCTCCGGGGCACCCTCAAGACCTGTGCGGTCAAGGCTCCCGGTTTCGGCGACCGCCGCAAGGCCATGCTGGAAGACATTGCCATTCTTACCGGAGGAGAGGTGATCTCCGAAGAACTCGGTCTCAAGCTGGAGAATACCGAAATTTCCCAGCTTGGCAAGGCAAAAACCATCAAGATCGACAAGGATAACACCACGATTATCAATGGCGCGGGCAAGGCGAAGGATATTCAGGACAGGATCGCCCAGATCAAGGCCCAGATTGAAGACACCACTTCCGACTATGACCGGGAAAAACTTCAGGAACGGCTTGCAAAACTTGCCGGCGGCGTGGCCGTGATCAACGTTGGCGCCGCTACCGAAGTAGAGCTGAAAGAGAAAAAGCACCGGGTGGAAGACGCCCTTTCTGCGACACGGGCGGCCATTGACGAAGGGATCGTCCCCGGCGGCGAGTTGGCTCTGATTCAGGCGGCTCTCGCCCTGGACAAGGCCGATGTTTCGGACCTTACCGACGACGAAAAAGTCGGCTTCAAGATTGTAAAGCGGGCTCTTGAAGAGCCGATTCGCCAGATCGCGGAGAATGCCGGGCTTGACGGCGCCGTTATCGCGGAGAAGGCCAGGAATGAAAAGAAGGGCATCGGTTTTGACGCCGCCAAAATGGAATGGGTGGACATGGTAAAAGCAGGCATCATCGATCCGGCAAAGGTTACCCGCACCGCCCTGCAGAATGCGGCCTCCATTGCCAGCCTCCTCCTTACTACCGAATGTGCCGTTACGGACATTCCCGAGAAGAAGGATCCGCCTCCCATGCCCGGCGGCGGAATGGGTGGAATGGGAGGAATGGACTACTGAGAAACATGAAAACCGCTTTGCGGTTTTCATTTTCCCCGCCTTTTGTGTATTGTGCGCTTTTTACGCACTTTACGCAAAAAACACAAGCCTATTGTAACCGAAAAAGGCCTGGCGCTATGCGTTCAGGCTTTTTTTGTCCGAAAATCCCCGGCATGGGGAAGATGTCCGGCGCCGGCAGGCTTTGAGACATCATTCCGCTTCACGGCCAAAAAAATCATCCTGAAAAATCTAGTAAATGTAAGATTTTTTATGTATACTTTTATTAGATTTCAAGCATGCCTGCATGCAGGGAGGTGTTATGATAGAGGCGCAAAATGCTTTTACGTTTGAAATTGATGATGAAGAGATCGCCGTAAAGGAGATACTTGATCAGCTTGATTTTGAAAAACTCAAATCCCACAGTCTGGGGATACTGGCCAGTTACCCTGAATTCCTCAATACCGAAATAATACAAAAGCTCTGTAAAGCCCTGCCCTTTGACCTTATCGGCTGTACCACTATCGGAAGCGCCGCGGCCGGAGAACTGGGCGAAATCATGCTGAGCCTTATAGTGCTCACCAGCGATGAGGTGATCTTCTCCGCCGGACTTACCTCTTCTTTAAGTGAGGGACAGGAAGGCCCCATAGAAGAAGCCTATAAAAAGGCCTGTGAGGGGGCCAGGGGGAAACCGGCCATGGCGCTCGTTTTTGTTCCCTATATTATCAGCCTGGGCGGTGAAGCCATTGTGGAGAGCTTTAACCGGATCTCCGAAGGCATTCCCCTCTTTGGAACGCTGGCCATTGATGCCTCAAATAACCCCAGAAAAAATGAAACCATTTTCAATGGAGAATGCAGCAAAGACAGGCTGGCCTTTGTTCTGCTTTTTGGGGATCTGCATCCTTCTTTTTTCACGGCTTCCATTCCGGAAGAGAAGATCCAGAAAAAACGGGGTGTTATTACCAAATCATATAAAAATATCATCATGGAAGTGAACAATATGCCTATCGTCTCCTATCTGAAGGATCTTGGACTTCAGAGGGAATCGGGAGCCTGGGAAACCTCTTCCTTTCCTTTTATGATCGATTATAACGATGGTACCAAACCTGTCGCCCGTTCAATCTATGTGATCACCAAAGAGGGCTATGCCGCCTGCGGCGGTTATGTGCCGGAAAACGCTACCATTGCCATCGGGGATATCGGCTATGCGGATATAGTCCGTACCGCCGCCGATGCACTGGAAGGAATTCTGAAAAAAAATACAGGTTCCGTACTCCTCCTGTTTGCCTGTCTTACCCGGTACCTGGCGCTGGACGCCAATACTACTGCGGAAATGGAAAAGGTGAGGGAATGTGTAGGGCAGCAAAAAAAGTACCAGTTCTGCTATTCGGGCGGAGAGATATGTCCTGTTCAGACGGAAAAGGGAGAACTGATCAACCGTTTTCATAACTGTACTTTTGTTGCGTGTCTTATATAGAGGCCGAAAATGGGGGATCCGCCGAAAATTGTCCGCACAGACGCAGAAGAAATCGCCTTCCTCCGCAAGGAACTGAAGCGTGTTACCAGACAGGCTGAAATGTCCCAGCGGACCCTGGAACGGATCAGAATCACCAGCATTGCAAAGGAAAATGTAGACAATATACTCAGGGCGGAAAGGCTGAGACAGGATCAATACATGATGCTGATCCTGGACTATAGTCCCGAAATTTTGATTCTGTTTGACGAAAAAGGATATATTCTCTACTGCGCCGATATTTTTCTCAAAAAAACCGGAATAAGGAATTTCGGCCTTATCGCAGGACGAACCTTTTCGGATGTGTTCGGCAATTTTATTGACGAAGCCAAACTGGAAAAGTTAAATCGTATCTTTGAAAAATCAATCCGGGATCATAAACCGGTAGTTCTTAAGGAACAGATGGACATGGGCAGAATCGATGAAATGAGAGATTACGAGCTTCTTTTTACACCCATGTTTGATGAGAAAGGGGGACATGAGGGCGCCCTGATGATCCTGCACGATACTACCGAGATTCAGAATGCCGTAAAACGGGCGGAGGAAGCCAGTCAGGCAAAGTCGAATTTTCTTGCCAACATGAGTCATGAGATCCGCACCCCGCTCAATGCAATCATCGGCATGGCGAATATCGGGCGGCCCGCGTTGGAGACAGAGCAAAAGAATTACTGTCTGGACAAGATCAAGGGAGCCTCTACACACCTTCTGGGTGTGATCAACGACATTCTTGATATGTCCAAAATTGAGGCGGATCACTTTGAACTGTCCCCCGCGGAATTTAACTTCAACGAGATGCTGCACCGGGTTATTGATGTTCTCGAATTCAAGCTGGAAGAGAAAAAACTAAAATTTGATTGTTTTATCGATCCTGCCATTCCTTCCCATATCATTACCGATGATCAGCGGCTTGCCCAGGTGATAAGCAATCTGCTTACCAACTCCATCAAATTTACGCCGGAATACGGCTCAATCAACATCGCAGCAAAACTGCTGGAAGAGACAAAAACGGAAGAGGGAGGGACGCTCTGTACGCTGGAAATAAAAGTACAGGATACGGGGATCGGCATTTCAGAAGAACAGCAGCCAAGGCTCTTCCGTTCCTTTGAACAGGCGGACAACAGCATATCCCGGAAATTCGGCGGTACAGGCCTCGGGCTGGCGATCTCCAAAAAAATTGTAGAATTAATGAACGGGGAAATCGGGCTTGAATCGAAACCGGGCAAGGGTTCCACTTTTACCGTTACTATCCGTGTACCGAAAGGCGTCATAAACGAAACGCATGATACACCCAAACAAGATCTTGAAGAAAAAAACGGGGAGCATAATTTTAAGGGACGCCGGATTCTTCTGGTGGAAGACATTGATATCAACCGGGAAATTGTAAGAACCGTGCTGGAACCAATCGGTATTGTTATTGATGAAGCGGAAAACGGAAAAATCGCCTTTGAAAAATATGCTGCGGATCCCCGGGGCTACGATCTGATCCTCATGGATATACAGATGCCGGAAATGGGCGGTTACGAATCTACCCGGCTCATCCGGGGCATGGATATAGGGCAGTCAAAAAAGGTACCTATCATCGCCATGACGGCCAATGTATTCAAGGAAGATATTGACCAGTGTCTCGCTGCGGGAATGAACAATCATCTGGGTAAGCCGCTTGATTTTAATGAACTCCTGAAGATATTGGGTCAATACCTGTGATACATTTTTTTGAACGAAACCAATAATCTCTTGGACTAAAAACACATCCAAAAAATAAGCACGAAACAGAAGGCAAAAAAACTGTAGGATACTCGGATCTTTCCTTATTTTCTCCAT
>JAITES010000241.1 GCA_031281925.1 Treponema sp.
GTATGAATTCGGCACCCTGGATCGGAGCTGGAGGCCCAAGAATGAATATGACTATGCTTTATCGGATCGGATGATCGCTTATTGGACAAATTTCATGAAGTCGGGGAATCCCAACGAAGCTGGCCTTCCGGACTGGAAACCCTGCCGGCAGGGGGATCCCTTTGTCATGGAATTGGCCTGAACGTTTGTGTTTTTAAAACTTGACAGGATGGAATTTCCGGATTTAGAATGAACAATCTTCAAACCTTGCCGGTGTTGCAATCTTTATATGGAAGTGATGCTGTGAAACAACAGAATAAAAGCCTTCTGACCAGAATTATACAGAGCCGGGGAATATATGTGGTATTGTTGCCGGGCGTCATTTGGTACATCCTCTTTGCCTATTTCCCCCTGTTTGGTCTTTCCCTGGCCTTCAAAACTTTTAAAGCCAATCTTGGGATCATCGGGAGTCCCTGGATCGGTCTGCAGAATTATGTTTATGTGTTTCGTGACCAGGCTTTTATGGAAGCTGTCTTTCGCACCATAAAAATAAATATCCTCAGGCTGATCATTACATTCCCCGTGCCCATCATTCTGGCCCTGGCGATTAACGAGGTCAGGGTGGGAAGGCTGAAAAAGATACTCCAGACCATTTATACGTTTCCGAATTTTCTTTCCTGGATTATTGTCTCCAGTATCCTGACCAACACCCTGGGTCAAAACGGTCTTTTCAACGGCCTTATGGTTCTGCTCGGCGGTAAATCGGTGAATATTCTCGGAACAGCAAAATATTTTCTGCCCCTGGCCTATCTTTCGGATATTTGGAAGACTGCCGGATGGGGAGCGATTATTTATCTGGCCGCCATTGCCGGTATAGATGTTGAACAGTACGAAGCCGCCGAGATTGACGGCGCCAGCAGATTCCAGCGTATTATTCATATCTCCCTGGCCGGTATCAAGGGTACGATTGTCGTCATGTTTGTCCTTGCCATGGGTTACCTCATGTCCGCCGGGTTTGATCAGCTTTTCAATATAAGCAATGCCGCAACCATGAAGGAAGCGGAAATCCTGGATATGTATATTTACCGGGTAACCTTCAAGGCTGCCTCGGATTTTTCGTTTTCTTCCGCGGTCAGTCTTTTGCGTTCGGTTATTAATTTTGTCCTTTTGATTTCGGCGGATCGAATCTCGAAGGCGATTAGCGGCCAGGGGCTCTTCGGCTGACAGGGCGGATCATCGGCTTGCTTGAGAAAACCGAAGTTTCCGGGCAAGTCTGTTTTATAAGGAGGAAGGGATCGGTATGTATCATAGTATAAAAAATCGTTTTGAATTCATTGATTTTGTTCTCCTGGTGTTTCTTATTGCCTTCGGCCTTGTAATAGCCCTGCCCTTTATCAATGTTATTGCAATTAGCCTCTCATCGCAGAAAGAATACCTGTCATCTGCTTTTCTTCTTTTCCCCAAAGCGCCCACTCTGGCAAACTACAGTGCCTTGTTCAGGGGCAGCCGGATCTGGATAGGCTACCGTACCACCCTGTTGATACTTTTACTCGGAGTACCGGTTAACATGTTTCTTACAACCAGTGTTGCCTATGGCTTAAGCAGGCCCGCCTTTCCGGGTAAAAAAATAATCTTCTATGCGGTTCTTTTTACCATGCTTTTTAACGGGGGCATTGTTCCCCTTTATCTTGTCATGCGTGAACTGCATTTGACCAACAGTATCTGGTCTGTCGTACTGGCAAGCGGGATTAACGGCTTTTATATGATAATCATGCGCAGTTATTTCCTTACCCTGCCGGAAGCTCTTCTGGAATCGGCAAAGCTCGACGGCGCGGGAGAGTGGTACATTCTTTTCAGAATCATTCTCCCCCTTTCCATGCCGATTATCGCCACCGTAACGCTTTTTTACAGCGTAGACCGGTGGAACGAGTGGTATAACGCCATGATATTTATCAGAAAGAATACCATGATACCCCTTCAGCTCATACTGCGTACCATGGTTTCCGAATCCAGGACGGCGGAAACTATTGCTTCTACGGCGGCGGCAGTACGCGCCGATTTTTCCGATGGACTCAAGACTGCCTGTGTAATGGTAGTAATGCTGCCGGTCATGTGTATATTCCCCTTTTTGCAGCGTTATTTCGTAAAGGGAATACTTATTGGAGCAATCAAGTCTTAACGGGAATCCTGTTTTCGGGAAACCTTTAAGGCCCATATTAATTTTTATGGCAATCGAATAACGGTTACCGTATTCACAATGGAGGTGAATATAATGAAGCAATTCAAAAAAATCATGACAACGGCGGTTCTGGCGGCCCTAATACTGGGCGCCGCAGGCTGCAAGGCAAAGGAGGCGTCTCAGGCTTCCCAGGCTCCGGTGATTGAATTCCCCGGCGGATGGAAACCGACAACGGATTACAGCAAACAGGTCACGATTTCTACGGCTGCCGTCCTTAGCATCGACGGCTACGATTACAGCAATGGCGATGATTTTGCCAAATGGTATTCGGATCATTTTAATACCCGGCTGGAAGTTACCGCCCTGGGCTTTGAAAACTGGGCGGAACGGCTTCGTATCTGGATCAGTTCCGGTGATATGCCCGATGTGGTAGTCTTTGACTATGCGCATCCCGATGTGGCAAGCTGGGTGGAACAGGGGCTTTTGAAGAAACTGCCCGACAACTGGAAGCAGCGCTGGCCCAACGCCGCCAGGGTATTCGGCGTTACCGGTCTGGGCCCCCAGATGGACAAAGTCTTTGGAGGGACCTATTTCCTTCCCCGATCCCGCTTCGACAAAAACCTTCCCCATGATCCGGTGCCAAACCACAATTCATTTTATATGCGCAAGGACTGGGCGCAGGCGGTAGGCTTCCCCCTTAAAGATTCGCTCACCATACCGGAAATAATTGAGTACGGCAAACTGATAAAGAAACATGATCCGGGAAATTTGGGCGCCAAGCTTATTCCCATCACCGGCAGTCCCGATAACATGGTAAGTCTTTTTATTGACAGAGTCAGTACCCACGGCCGCAGTTTTTACAAGGACAAGGACGGCGTCTACAAATGGGGCGCCGAATCGCCTGATACACTGAAGGGCCTTAAATATTTTTACGAAGCCTATGAAGCCGGTGTTGCGAATCCCGAATTCTATACCCTGACCTTTTTTGACGATTATCCGCAGGTGTTTATTGCAGGCATTGCCGGCGGTCTTCATACCTTTGCGCCCTCAGGCCAGCTTCAGCAGGCATGGAGCAGGTTCCAGGCCAACGTGGGACTCGATCCGGAAGAGAGCCTTGCCGTGGTGACACCCCTGGGCGATGACGGCTATTATCACCAGGAAGACATAATCAACTTCTGGGGCTGCCTTGCGTTTAGTCCTCAAATAAAGGATGAAGTGTTTGAACGCTATATGGATATGGTCGATTTTGGTTGTACCGAAAGGGGTTACGCCATGCTGAACATGGGGCTTGAAGGCATTGACTGGAAACAGGAGGCCGACGGCAGTTATACTTCCCTGCTGCCCGAAGGGGTACAGCTGCAGAGCGAAGGCGGAAAATATCCCAGCGTCAGTGACGGTTATGTACTTGGACAGATAAAGCTGTATGACGACTTTAGTTTCGAGATTCCGACTACGCCAAAACTGTTTCGGGATATTTCCTGGCGGCTTTACAAGGATCGCTGCGATACTTCGACCGCCGATACTTTCTCTCCAACCGACTGGGATCTTTATTGTTTTGATTCTCCCAGCAGACGGAAGACCATGTTTGATTATGCAAGCGCCTACGCCAACATCATTACTTCTTCCAGGAGCGCCGCGGATGTGGAAGTCCAGTGGAAAAAATGGATCGATTCCAACCGCAGCCTTGTTGACCCGGTACTCAAAGAATTAAACAGTCTAAAGTAGATTGAGCGTGTTCCAAGAACCGATTTGGAACAGCCTTGATTTTTAAGGAGCGCACATGCTTAGCGAATTGATTGCAAAATATAACCGGATACCGTCCCTGGACGAAACCAATACACAGCCATACGGCCCGGTAATGGGAAAACACAGGAGGCGCACCCTGTGCATCTACGGCCTGCTCTGCATCATTGGATTGCTGCCCGCGCTCCTGAGCTGGTTTACGCCTCTGGAGATTCCTCCCAAACTTATCGCCTCCGGCGCCGGGCTGCTTGTGCCGGGCGGCGGTTTTTTGGCGCAGGGTACGTTCCACGGAATATTTCACGGACTTCTGGTTCTGGGGATTTTTATGCTTGCGGGACTGGAAACCTACTTTCTGTTTGGAGATCTCGTTCTTCCCACCCTTATATGGCTCTTCGGCATCTGGGGAGGGACACAGGTCTCCGGCAGCATTCCTGCGTGGGGCCCCCTCATCAGTGTTGCCGCAGCCGCAATACCGGTAGCTTACTGCAGGATAAAAATACACGGGATGATCGTCCACTTTAAGACCGTCCGGGAACAGCGCCTGAAAACCATCGACGCTTCCATACAGCGGGTAGAGGCCCTGTGCAGTAAAGCCCCTGAGAGTGAAGAACGGGAGCTGACTCAGGAGGCGCTTCAGGCTTCCCGGTATTTGTACGATCTTTGTCTGAGCGGACAGGGGCTGCGATATTTCGACAACATGCTGTTTCCGTCCCTTTCGGGTCTTTACTATCAGTTTTCCAATGTGGGGTATTCCCTGATGACCCTGCAATGCAAGTACCTTCCCAATTTTCACGGTTACCTGGACGAGGCCCAGCGCTTTCTTATCGAAAGCTATACGCTGCCCAGAATATGCGCCTATTGGAAATGGGAAGCCCTGGCCGGATACGGCAGGTGGCAGCCTGATCCGGTGATCAGGGGGAACATCATGCTTGCCGGCTGGGCTTACGCATTGATAGCGGGCTATGAGGCAAATACCGGCGACATGCGCTATGACCGGCCGGAGGGACTTCGTTTTCGGCCTTTCAAGCATCTTAACAAAACCTACGGCCACAGTACCAGTGAAATTATAGAATCATTTGAGCGGCAACTGCTGACAGAACCGGCAACCCTGATTCCCTGCGAGCCCCGTTTGCAGTTTCCTATCTGCAATTCCTATGCCATTGTCGCCATGATGTCCTATGACAGGATACATCACACGAATCATACCGAACGGATCTACGAAAAGTTCATCAACGCGATAAGAGAGGAATTCTGCGAAATGAACGGAGACATGGCCATACAGCGATTTCAGCTAACCGGCCTCCGCGTAGCCCGCATGATGTCCGCCCGCGGCAGCAGCTTTGGCAATATGATAATCGCCCAGGCGTATAATCCCATCTACCCCGGACTGGCCCGGCGCTGTTACTCAATTGTCCGGGATGAACTGGTTACCATCGGCGAAGACGGCCTTGCGTATTTCAAGGGCGGCATCCCCTGGGATAAAATGCTGGACATGGGAACCCAGACCTATTCTCCCGGTTCGGCCATAGGCGGCCTTGAGATAGCCGCCCAGGAATTCGGAGACTATGAACTGGTGGAGGCGCTCAGAAAAACCGAGGAAAAGTACCTTATCCCTTCCAGGCTGCGCTTCAAATTCAAGGGTGTTTCCGTATGCGGCATGACAGGTTTGGCTGCTTCACGGTGGAACCGGAAGAACGACTGGCAGGACACCATCCTTAAGGGGCCGCCTGAAGCCGCCTATACCGGCCCTGCGCTTACCGGCTGCTCGTATCCTGAAGTGCTGGTAGCAAAGGCATTCAGCCACGGGGAGGATCTGGAATTGGTTCTATACAACGGCACGGAAAATAAAAACCAGACCATCGGTATCGAGAGGCTGCAGAAAGACAGAATCTATACCGTCAAGGAAACAGGTCTGAAGATACGCAGTGATACAGCTGGGAAGGCCAGTATTGATTGTAATCTGGACGGAAGAACCCAGCTGACCCTGATTCCAGCATAAATAAGGAACGGTAAGGAGACGATATGATTTGTTGTTTGGTAGGCTTGCTTTTTGTCGCCCATTTCATTGCAAATTGGCGAAAAATATTTGCCAAAATAGGCTGGAAGCATGAGGATATTGAAGGGGAATACGATTGAGCCTGTTCCACAAGCCGCCCGGTTTCGGAACAGCCCGGTTGATTTTAACCTAGCCTTAGGTTATGCTGTGTTCCATAATAGGAGTTATCATTAACACTTCGTGTTAATGTTCGATTAAAATAAGCGGCGATGCCGCCGCTTTTACAGGAGTTATCATTAACACTTCGTGTTAATGTTCGATTAATATAAGCGGCGATGCCGCCGCTTTTATAGGAGGTTAAACAATGCAGGAAGTTTGTGATTTTCTTAAAAAGAGCGGGACTTACTATCTCGCAACGGTTGACGGGGATCAGCCCAGGGTTCGCCCTTTCGGTACGGCGAATATTTTCGAGAACAAGCTTTATTTCCAGACCGGTAAAGTAAAGAATGTTTCAAAGCAGATAAAGGCCAATCCCAGGATTGAGATCAGCGCAATGTTCGAAGACAGATGGATCCGTATCGAAGCCCAGGCCATTGAAGACGACCGGATCGAAGCGCGGCAGAACATGCTGGACGCGTATCCCGATTTGAAGAAAATGTATGCAGCCGATGACGGTAATACCCAGGTATTTTACCTCAAAAACGCCACGGCGAGTATCTTTTCTTTTGGGGGAGAACCAAAGGTGATCAAGTTCTGAATTCCGGGACGACTACCGGGAGACGGGTATCCTTCTCTCCCGGCGTCCCGCTTTTTTCAATATGAGCCGTGCTCCTTTACGGCCGCCACCACCTGTCTGTAGGTCTCAAGGCTCACCGTGTTGGGAATGGAGTGATCTGAAGAAAAGATATAGCCGCCGTTTTCCTTTACAAGCGGCAGGATTTCTGCGATATAGGGAAGGATCTTTTCAGGCTTGTCCAGATACAGGGCATCGGCTCCGCCGTGGAAAACCAGTTTGTCGCCGTAATCCCGTTTCAAGGCCTTAAGATCCATACCCGCCTTAATCTCAATAGGGTTAAGGGCATCAAGTCCGATTTCCACCAGCTGCGGCACCCTCGTCATCACATCCCCGCAGGAGTGGAGGTGCGCCTTGATTCCCCGGTTGTGGGCCCAGTCGATGGCCCGCTTGTGAACAGGCTGCAGAAGTTCCGCATAAACATCATTTGAAAAAAAGGTAGTATTCTTGTAACCCATGTCGTCGTACCAGAAGATGCTGTCAAAATGGTAGCCTTCGTCCCACACCATGTCAAAGAGGGCTATTGATGTGTCAAGAAAGGTATTGAACATGTCGGAAACCCATTCAGGCTCCTCCAGCAGGGCGATTAGGATCGTCTCGGTGCCGGCCATCCACGAGTGGAGCACGTCAAAGCCGAACCAGAAAAGTCCTTCGATCCAGCGGCCTTCCTTCTGCCAGACCGGATAGTTTTTTTTCAAAAAATCCCAGTCGATCCGGTCGCGGCTTGGCTTCATCCGGGCTTTCGCCTTCTCCCAGGCTTCAGGATTGTTTACCCTGTAATCAAGAAATTCAGGCGTTGAATCGGGCACCTTGAAATTTTTGAGAGTAACCCCCCATTTGGTAGTACTGATAACAAATTCGTCTGTTTCTTCAAGAATTTTTTCTTCAAAACAGGGGCTGTTATCCACGGAGATCATCTCCAGTTTATCGACCTGGAAAAAATCACGCCAGTCCGCATCGGCGGGCATGCCCTCCTCCTTCCAGCGCATCAGCGTACCCTGCCAGGGCTGATCGATGATGGGAACTCTGTCGGCCTCCCGGTGTTCAAACATACGGGTAAAACGTTCTTTACTGGTCATGTGATACGCTCTCCTTTAAATCCACAGGTTCGTCAAAGGAAAGTTTAGCCTTTTACCGAGCCTGAGGCAAGTCCCGATACCACCTGTTTCTGCAGCAGAATATACATGATGATACAGGGCAGGGATACCAGCACGATTGCCGCAAACATGGCGCCATAATCGCTGGCAAAGGCGCTCTTGAAGTAGTAGAGGGCTACAGGCAGGGTACGGGCTTCGTGTCCGGTGGTCAGGGTAAAGGAAAACTGGAATTCGTTCCAGCAGAGCAGAAACTGCATGATCCCCGCGGTGGCAAAGGCAGGCCGGGCCAGAGGCAGTATTATTGTCGAATAGGTTCTCACAAAGCCCGCTCCGTCAATGTAGGCGGACTCTTCCATCTCCTTGGGAATGGTCAAAAAATAACTTGACATGACAAATACCGAAGTTGGAATGCCGAAGGCGGTAAACACGATGATAAGGCCCCACACGTTATTATAAAGTCCGATAGCCCTTATTGACGTGTAGAGGGGCAGAAGCAGTGCGGCGCCGGGAATAAGGAGCCCCATGGCAAAGAGGGTTCTGAAAAAATTCTTTGCCCTAAAATCGGTACGGGCAAGAACATAGGCGGCCATGCTCATAAAGAGGAGGTTTAACACAATCCCCATAAAGGTAACAAAGATACTGTTTTTGAAATACTGGGCAATAGGGGCAATTCTAAAAGCATTGCTGTAATTCTTTAAATTGAGGCCGGTACTGAATCTCCAGGAGAAGGTGAGGATCTCCCTGTTTGTCTTGAAAGAAGAAGTCAATACCCACAGGAAAGGCATGATGGAAACAAATACAATTAAAAACAAAAACAATGCGATAAAAAACGTCCCGACAAAATGATATTTTTTCGCCATGGTTTCCCCCTATACCCCTTCACTCATCCGGTAGATCCTGTTGATAATCCCGATGGAGGCCAGCCCTATAAGGATAAGAAGAACACCTGCGGCATTGGCAAGGCCGAAGTTGTTGTCGCGCAGGGCGGTATTGTATATCAGCAGGGGAAGATTCATGGTCTCTATCCCCGGCCCTCCGTTGCTGGTCATGATGAGAATATCCATCTTCTGCAGCATTGATGTTGCGGCAAGGATGGTGCCGGTGCCGATTGCATTCTTTAACAGGGGGAGCTTTATCAGAAGGTTTATCTGCAGTTCGGTCGCCCCGTCTATCACCGCGGCTTCAAAGATGTCGTCGGAAATGGCGGCAAGTTCCGCGGCGGCAAGGATGGCGATCATCGCGGCAAAGGGAAGCCATGTTACCGTAACGGCAAAGAAAGCGGTACCAGAATTGGCATACCAGTTTACATTGAAATTTTTGTTCCCGAAAAGCTGAATGATCTTGTTCACCGGCCCGTAGCTGGGATTAAACACATTGTAGAAAAGCATGCCCAAGGCTGCGCTGGAAAGAATGTTCGGCAGCATGAAGACTGTTTTGCAAAAATCCGAATACAGCTTTTTCTGCGCGGTCACCAGGGCAAAGAGGATGCCGATAGCCACATGGACGGTAGACTGCAGGAGTATCCAGATAAGGTTATTGACAAGAGCCTTGTGGAAGACGGCGGATGTAAAGAGGGTGATGTAGTTCCCCACACCGTTAAAACTGATGCTTCCCGCAATGCGCCAGTTGGCAAAGGAAGTCCCCACCACATTGATTATGGAAGCCAGATACACAAAGAGGAAGAGCAGCGTCCCCGGAAACAAAAAAATTACGATCCATCGTTTCTTGACTTTCATGCTCTTCCCCCTTTGCTATGTTTTTTTATCTGGCTCCTGCGGCAGCTTCATCAAGACGCTGCGCCATCTGGACGGGAGTAATCCTCCCGGCTGCCAGTTCAGGATAGTAGCGGCCAAAGGCGTCAACAACGGCATTGTACGCTACAACATCAAAGGTGTCGCCATGGTACTTCATCCTGCCCACCGCATCGGCATGCTTGGCGACGAGGGGCATCTTCTGCCGGATATCCGCCGTAATTTCCAGATCCACCGCCGTGGGGAGCTGGCCTGTGAGAAGCAGATAGTCCATCTGGGTTTCCCGGTTGGACAGTTCCTTGAGGAAGGTCCAGCCTGCTTCAACACGTTCGGGAGGGCTGCAGAGCACATTGCCTTCCGCATAACTTGTAACAAGACCGTCTCCGGGATACAAAGACCAGTCAACCTTCTTGTCAAAGCCGGAATTGGTCTTTTCAGGATTGCTGAAATCGGCGATCATCCAGGGGCCGTTGGCGATAATGGCAGCCTGTTCGGTAAGGAAGTTGTTGGCCGCATTGGCGTAGAGAGCGCCCAGGGCATCGGGAGTGGTGTAGTTCTGCAGACAGCGCTGAATGTCGGTAAGACCCGCAATCATCTCCGGAATCTGGTAGGTCTTGGGATGCTTGGTGTTCATGAAGGTCTCCCCGGTCTTGCCCCGGCTTGCCACCATGGCGGAGAGGATCAGGTCGGTTGTCCAGGAATTCTCACCGGTCATCAGGGCCAGAGGATAGACGCCGATAGCCTTGAGCTTCTCGCAGTTGCTGAACCATTCATCCCATGTCTTTGCCGGGCTGATGCCGGCTTTCCTGAACATCTCGGTGTTGTAGTAATAGCCGATAACCTGGCTGTCGGTCTTGACCGAGTACACCTTGCCGTCGGGGAAGGTATTGGCCGCCATGGAGGCAGGCCCAACCACCTTGTCCCTAAAATCCGGATCCCGCGCCAGTAAAGCGCTGAGTTCAACCGCCTGCCCATTGGCAATAGCCGCATCCCGAATACCGTTCTTGCCATCCACCACGTCCGGAAGCTCCTTGGAAGCCGCCAGAACCTTCATCTTTTCCATGTACAGGGTATCGCTGGGCAGTTCCTCAATCTTGAGTTCGATCTTCCCCTTGTACCTTTCGGTGAAGCGTTTGTAAAAGGCTTCCCAGGCCGGACGGCCCAGATGCGTTCCGACGGCGTAATGGGCATAGTTCAAAACTACCGCGCCGCTGCTTGACTGTGCTCCGTCTTTCTTCCCGCCCGCAAAAAGCGGCAGACTCAAGAGGCAAAGCAGGATGCAGAAAATTACCATGAGTTTTTTCATGATTCCTCCATAATTTTTTTTCTTCCGTTTATGCCGGAAGTAATATTGTTATAATTATGGAAGATATCCGGTGAATTTGTCAAACAAAATATGGATACATTCCCAAAATTCATATCTGAAAGCGCTTTCAATGGGTTTCAGGATGCAGGATCCTGCGTTTCCCTGTGGCGGAACCCTCCAGATGATCAGATCGTCTTTTCCCTGTCCTCAAAAAAGAAGGACTGGTATTCCCGCGGGCTTACTCCGGTAAGCTTTTTGAATGATTTTGCAAAATATGCAGGATCGTTAAAACCCACAAGTTCTATTATCTCCTGAATCCGTATGTCCCTGTCGTTCTTTAAAATCTCCCTGGCCTTATGGATCCGCACCCGGGAAAGATAATCCGAAAAGGTAGTATTCATCTCCTTCCGGAAAAGGTGAGAGAGGTAATACTCGCTTACATAGACAGCCTCCGCCACGGAACGGAGGCTGACATTTCCGGCATAATGGACACCGATCCAGGCGATTGCCTTTTCAAGATGCCTGGAACGCTGGGTGAACTGCCGCTTGCGAAACGCCGTTTCAATAAATCCGTCTATGGCCCGGCCGGCAAGAAAACAGAGGGATTCAAAATCCGTATCTTCGTTGAACATGGCATAGGCATCGCCAATGATTCTGTTGATATCATCTACCGGCGCCCCTGCTTCCACCGCGGAACGGGAAAAAAAAGCCAGCAGTTCAAAAAGCCGCGCCCGTATGGTATTGATGTTGCCTTCGGCAAAAGAAAAGATCTCTCCCAGAAGCTTGTTGAGAATACGGCCCGACTGTTCCCTGCTGCCTCCCTCAACGACTTCAATAAGCTCCTTCTCTGTTTCTTTGGGGTATGTAGTATCGCTGCCGCCCTTCTTCTTTCCTTCTTTCCTTTCGATGATGAGTTCCGCAATCTGCCGCTGCTGGTTTGTAATCCGTGAGCGCTGGTCAAGATATACGCTGTGTTCCCTGGTCAGGCCGTTCACCATGATAAAGAGAAGCTGGGACGCACTGGTCATGTTGATGCAGCTCAGGGGCGCCACCGAACGGAGGAGTTCGGGAATATCGGCCCTGATCTGCATATCCTGAATTTTTTCCGCAAATTCACTAACGGCCACTTCATCAGCCTCCCAGAGCAGAACCGGGCCGCAGGCGATAACCCCTGCCAGGTATTCATTGTACATTACCGGAGAGAAGCACATGATGAGTCCGCAGCCGCACGCGCAGATGTACGGTTCACCCAGGTCGCCCGACATGAGGCCGCCGTAGGCGATGTATTCCCGGCATTTGCGGCAGTTTCCGGCCAGGGCGCAGACTGAATTGTCCTTCCGCACGGCATGGAGTTCCTTTCCCGAATAATCGAAGAGAGCCACATCCAGTCCCGTTACCACCTGAAAATGCCTGAAAAACGACTCCATCTGCTTAAGATCGAGAATTTCCGCGAGGGAAGGATAGTTTGCTTTGGGATTCAAGAACCCCTCTTCGATATCCATTTACTCAAACAAAATGTTTTCACTGAATTCATACATGAATTCCGGAATTGCGGCGAGTTCTATCACCTCGCTCATGGCGACAATGTTTCTGCATTGATCCATAAAGCCGGGAGACAGAAGGCAGCGTTCCGCTCCCGCAAGGCTTGTGTTGCCGGAAACAGTGATCCTGTCACGGAATTCCGAAGGGAGAAGCCCTGTCCTGAATGCGCTTTCCTGATCAATATAGAAACCCAATCCCCCGGCAACATAGATTCTGTTTACATCTTCCGGGGAAAGGCCGGCGCTTTTACAGAGGATCTTGATTCCCGAAATGATTGCGCTCTTGGCAAGCTGGAATGCCCTTATGTCCGCGCCGCTTATGCCGATTGTTCCCGTGATGGGGAACACACTCTCCCCTTCGACAACAAAGGCGCCGGTTTCATCGATAACGCCCTTTTCCAGCATGAGAGCCACCGCATCGATGAGGCCGGATCCGCAGATGCCGGCGGGTTCCGCCCCGTTGATGGTTTCAATGTGCATCTCTCCGTCTTTGACAGTGATTCTGTTGATTGCCCCGTCAATGCTGCCCATGCCGCAGGAGATGCCCGCGCCCTCCAGGGCAGGGCCTGCAGCCGTGGAACAGCAGTAGATGCGGTCTTTGTTAAAGAGGGCTATTTCCCCGTTGGTACCCATGTCTATGAGGAGGGAACTTTCGTCTTTCCCGCACATCGCAAGAAAGGCAATGCCTGAAACAATATCGGCGCCTACAAAGGCGGAAATTGAAGGCAGAAGCCGTACCGTTTCCACGGGGAGATCCAGCTCCGCGCCGGAAAACTTCCGTTCCTCAAGAAAAACCGGCTTGAAGGGTATCTCCCCCATGGCCGAAGGATCTGTATTTGTAAAGAGATGGAGCATGGTGGTGTTTGCCGCCACCACAAGTTCGGAGGCAATTTCAGGGCCGCGGTTTTCCAGGAGAATATTTATCAGAGAACGGCACTGGTCATTGATGCGGCGGTACAGTTCCCCGGTTCTCCCTTCCCGTGCGGTCCCGATACGGCTCATCACATCGGCGCCGTAGATCCGCTGTTCGTTCAGCGCGGAAAGCGTATCAAGGGCTTCTCCTGTTTCCATGTTGATGATCCTCGCGGAAACGGTGGTAGTACCAATATCAAGAGCTATTCCCGCCCTGGAAACGTTTCCGGAATGGGGATGGCCGGCAGGACTCTTTCGTAAACTTGCGGCCGGAGGAATTTCGATGAGAAGATCTCCCAGAGGGACAGCCCTGCAGGAACGTACCATGCCGTCGGCTCCGGGACTTTCACCGCCTGTACTGCCTTCGAGAATCTTTACCCGGCACTTGCCGCAACGCCCCTGTCCGCCGCAGGGGGCATCCATGGAAACGCCGGCCCGCCTGAAGGATTCAAGCAAAGTCTCCCCTGCAAGGGCATCGAATACGGCAGCCTCCCCGGTGAGACTGCCGCCCTGGAGTCTTATCTTCATATCATGATACCGCCTTTTGGAACTAGCTCAATAACCGTTATAATTATATACTTGTTTTACAGATATAGCTATGGTACAAACGATCCACCCTTCAGTTTTGACTGAACTCAGAAAGACAGGCCGGGAAGCGCCTCTAGGGCCCGGGGTCTACCTCTGGAAGGATGAGGACGGGAAGATCATCTACGTGGGCAAGGCCCGGTCTCTGCGCAGCAGGCTCTCTTCCTATTTTTCCGGTGAAAAGGATATCAAGACCGCTACCCTGATCCGCCATGCCAGAACCATTGAAACGATCATCACCAATACCGAATACGAAGCCCTGCTGCTGGAAAACACCCTGATCAAACAGCACTCCCCGCGCTACAACATCAACCTCAAGGACGGCAAGAGTTACCCGGTAATCCGCATTACCAGTGAGGATTATCCCAGGATCTTCCGAACCCGGCATATCGTGGAAGACGGCAGTCGCTACTACGGCCCCTTCCCCAATGTGCAGGCGGTGGATACCATGCTGGATCTTGTGGAGCGGCTCTTCCCCCTGCGCAAATGCCGGTCTTCATGGAAGAGTAAAAGCGGGGCCTTAAAAAAAAGGCAGGAACCCTGCATGTACTACCACATTGGCCGCTGCCTCGCTCCCTGCTGCGGCAGAATTACTGCGGAAGAGTACCAGGGCCATGTAAAGCGGGTTGAACAGCTTCTGACAGGGGATACCGAAACGCTGCTTGCCGATCTGAAGGAAAAGATGCGGCAGGCGGCAGGAGAACTTAAGTTTGAGCGGGCGGCCCAGCTCCGCAATGCCATCCGCGCCATAGAGGATCTTTCCGGGGGAGAAAGCTCCGTGGTAGACTTCGACCCCGAAGGCAGAGACTATATCGCGTGGGCCGCGGAGGGGCTCTTTACCAGCTTTACGGTATTCTCCCTGCGGAGCGGCAAGATGACAGGCCGGGATCTATACCGCACAAAATCCGCCGCGGAAGAAAATGAATCGCTGGAAAATTTTATCACCGCCTATTATAATCCCTCGCGGCTGCCGCCCGGGAAAATTTACCTTCAGGCTTCCGTATTAAGTCCGCAGTCTTCACTCCCCTCCTGGTTTCAGAATCAGTTCGGCTATGAACCTAATCTGCTGCCGCCCGCGGACAGGCACCATGAAGCTGTAATGGCAATGGCGCATCAAAATGCCGAGGAGGATCTCCGCAGGCGGATGAAGGAACGGGGGGCGGGGCCCGCGCTGGATGAACTTCAACAGGCGCTGCAGCTTGAAAACCGGCCTGAAAAAATCGAAGGCTTCGATATTGCCCAACTGGACGGCAAGCATCCTGTAGCGTCTCTCATCTCATTCAAGGACGGAATTCCCGACAAGAAGAATTACCGTTACTTCAAGCTCCGTACCGTGGTAGGAATCGTGGACGACTTTGCCGCCATGAGGGAAGCCGTGCATCGCCGCTATTCCAGGCTTATCCGGGAGGGTAAGGAACTGCCCGATCTGGTGCTTATCGACGGCGGCATAGGGCAGGTAAACGCCGCCAAAGGAGTGATGGATGAATTGGGCATGGACAGTGATGTCGCAGGCCTTGCCAAACGGGAAGAGGAACTCTGGCTTCCCGGCGCAAAGGAACCGGTTATTCTTTCCCGCCGTTCGGAGGCCCTGAAAATTCTTCAGCATGTCCGGGATGAAACCCACCGTTTTGCCACAGGGCTTAACCAGCGTCTCCGCTCGGGGGATCTTTTCTTCCCCGTGCTGGAATCGGTGGAGGGTATCGGGCCAAAGCGGGCCGCCGCAATCATGAAGGCTTTTGGCAGCGTTACTGCCATTGCAGCGGCGGAAGCAGGGAACATTGCGGAACGCTGCAGGATAAGCGCAGACGCCGCCAAAGCGGTACGGGCAGCGGCAAAACTGGCCCTTGAAGATCAGGAGAAGGCCAGGGAGAAACTCGCCGGAGGCCCTGCACGCAGGGGCCGGCAGGGAGGCGTACAGAAACCTCTTTCTTCAGGCGGCGCCGAAGAACTGGCGGCTCTGGCTGCGGAAGAAAAGCCTGAATACTCCACCGGCTGAGGGGATTTCCTAAAGATCCGCCAGTATGCTTTTGACCGGGTTGGTCAGGGCATCGTTGATTTTCCGGAGCAGCAGCTGCGCATCAATGGGCTTGGATACCAGGTCCTCGGCGCCGCATGATTTGGCGTGTGTTCTAAACTCGTCCTCCGCATGGCTGGACACAATGAGCACCGGAATCTTCATGCATTTGGGATTTTTCCTGATCTCGTGGAGGAATTCAAAACCGGACATGCCGGGCATCTCAATGTCAAGCAGGATCAGGTCCGCCTTTTCGGTTTTCAGGATATTCATAGCCATTGGAGCGGATTTGGAGATTAATACATCGTATTGATCCTTAAGGATCGACCTTATAACCGCCAAAATGGAGGGATTATCATCCACGGCAAGTATAACTTTATTACCCATGGATACTATAATAATACATTATCCGGGGTACTGTCAAATAACCTTGCTGGGTTCGGGTATTTTTTCCTGCTTGCAAAGTCTGAAAACTCAGGTTATACTTTCCGGAGTAAGGAAACATTATTAACACTTCGTGTTAATTTTCGATTTACATAAGCGGCGAGACCGCCGCTTTTTATAGGAGACATTACATGAAAGCATATTCATCCGTCAAATACCAGGCAAAGGACATCTCCCGGGTCTAATCCTTAAAACGCTTTTCCCCGGCCTTCCGGGGAAACAGTACATAGATTGCCGGTGTGGATGCCTGCCTCAAAAACCACACATTCAAGAGGTTATCTATGTCTTCTTCAAAAAAGCGTATCGCAAAATTCTTTTCGTATTATAA
Organism: Treponema sp.; assembly: GCA_031281925.1. Classification (GTDB taxonomy): domain Bacteria; phylum Spirochaetota; class Spirochaetia; order Treponematales; family Breznakiellaceae; genus JAIRNJ01. The sequence goes on from JAITES010000241.1 coordinate 16,669, forward strand.
ACCCTACCGTCTTCTCTTTTGCATGGTCATGCTCTGTTCCGTTGCGGCCTCCGCGGCGGCCCTCATCCTGCCGCTCTGTATAAGGGCGCTCACCAGGGATGTAATGACCCATGCGGATTTAAGTCTACCGGGTATTACGGGAATCGCCGTACATTACGGCCTTGCCATGCTTGGCCTCATCATCGTACAAAGCGCCTGTTCCCTGTTTCAGGATCAGATGGGCCACATAATGGGAGCCCGGATGGAAAGGGATATGCGCAACGATCTCTTTGCCCACTACCAGAGGCTCCCCTTCAGTTTCTTTGACCGGGAAAAAACCGGAGAAGTCATCTCCCGTATCACCACCGATCTTCTCAACCTGGCGGAGCTCTGCCACCACGGCCCGGAGGATCTGGTCATCTACTTCGCAAGTTTCGTCGGGGCGCTTGTGATACTGTTCCATATCAATGCAAGGCTGGCGCTGGCAAGCTGCGTCTTCCTTCCGGTAATGGCGATCTATTCACTGTTCTTTGCGGGAAAGCTGAACAGGGCCTACCGTAAAAATTATGAAAGAATCGGAGAAGTGAATTCCCGGATCGAGGACAGCATCGGCGGAATCAGAACCGTAAAATCCTTCGGAAACGAAGAACTGGAAATACGGAAATTCCGCATGGTGAATGAGGAATACTACCGGAGCCGTTCGTCCATCTACAGACACGAATCGTGGTATTTTACGGTACTCAGCACCTTCCTTGTGCAGCTCGTCACCGTTTCCGCGGTATTCTTCGGAGCCCTCATGCTCTCCGGCCAAAAACTTACCGCACCGGATCTGCTTTCCTTCCTTCTCTACGTCGGCTATCTTACTTCTCCCATACCGCAATTTTCCAGGATCATGTCCCAGTATCAGGACGGCCTTGCCGGTTTCAGCCGTCTGGCCGATATTCTGGAGACCGGCGCCGAAAGAGAGGAAACCGGCGTTTCTGTTGACAGAGATTCTGCCGTGGAAGAGACAAAACTGCCGGAAAAGATTAGGGGGGAAATAGAATTCCGTGATGTTTCCTTTATCTACGGCGGAAAGGAGGAACATGTGTTCAAAAACATTTCTTTTGTCATAAAAAACGGTGAATACGTGGCCCTTACGGGGGCATCCGGCATAGGAAAAACCACCCTCTGCTCCCTCATCCCGCGTTTCTACGAGGCTTCCGCCGGAAAGATCACGATTGACGGTATCGACATAAAAACTGTTGACATCGAAGATTTAAGGAGGCGCATCGGAGTTGTTCAGCAGGATTGCTACATATTTTCCGGGACGGTACGGGAAAATATAGCCTACGGCAAACCCGGCGCTTCGGCGGAAGAAATTACGGCGGCCGCGGAAAGGGCCAGCGCCCACGGATTTATCAGCTCTCTTGAGCGGGGCTACGACACGGATCTGGGCGTCAGGGGGGCACGGCTTTCGGGAGGCCAGAAGCAGCGCCTGTGCATCGCCAGGGTATTCCTGAAGAACCCGCCCATACTGATCTTTGATGAAGCCACCAGCGCTCTTGACATTGAAACCGAGGCAGCGATACAGGAGGGTCTGCGGGATCTTTCGGTAAACCGCACAACCATTGTCATTGCCCACAGACTTTCAACGCTTCAGCACGCCGGCCGGGTACTGACACTGGACGAAAACGGCATCGGGTAAAAGATGCGGGGGTGAAGTGTGAGGTCCGCCCTTCACCCCCGTATTTATATTAACGTTTCGCTTTTACTTTTTCTTTTTCTTTGGTTATCTTTAGTTCAAGTTTGTCCATCATTTTATCAACGGCAGGGTTAAGATCAAAGGCACGTTCCTTTACATGAATCGATACGCCCCAGCGGAAATTTACGGTTGCCTCGGCTTCAAAATCCTTGTCCTTGGTAACTGTGACCAAAAGATCTATGATCATGTTTTCCGCATTATGAATCCGGGCTATCTTTTTATCGATATACTCCCGTCCGTCATCCCTTAAATTGAAATGTACCGATTTGACGTCGATGTTCATAAACGCCCCCTTGTATTTTTTTAGTCCGTCATACGACAGACCCAAGATCCAAAACTATCTCCGGTAGGAAGACTCAAGTCCCAGTTCCTTCCGGTATTTGGCAACAGTTCTGCGGGCCAGGCTTATTCCCCGTTTTGCCAGAATCCCCGCAATCTCCTGATCGGAACTTCCCCGCTGGCCCTGCGATAAAATTTCCCTGATAATCTCCTTTACTCCCTCCTTGGAATACTGCGAACCGGAGGAACCCGTCCCGCTTATGGAATTGGTAAAGAAATAGCGCAGTTCAAAGATCCCCCACTCGGTCTGCATGTACTTGCCGTTGGCCGCCCTGGAAATGGTAGACTCGTTGAGGCCCAGCTCCTCGGCAATGTCCTTGAGGGTGAGGGGGGAAAGGTACTTGGGGCCCGAGGAAAAAAAAGACCTCTGAAATTCCACAATGGCCCGGCTTACCCTGAGCAGGGTATGGTTGCGGCGGTTAATGGAAGAGATAAACCAGCGGGCTTCCTTGAGATTCTCCCTGACAAAATCCCTGGCTTCCATGCCGGTGCTTTTTTCTCCGTTCAGCTTCATAAAAAAAGGCGAGAGGCCGAGTACGGGGATCTCTTCATCGTTGAGGATGATCACAAACTCACCCTCCTTGCGGATTACCTGTACATCGGGAACCACATAGCGTATTTCGGCGGCCGCGTACTGTCTTCCCGGAAAGGGGGAAAGTTCCCTGAGCAGTTCATAGCAATGTTCAACTTCCTCTACCGGGGCTCCCAGCTTCTTTGCAAGTTCGGCATACTTGCCCCTCTCAAGCAGATCGAGGTGATCCACCGCGGATATCATACAGGACGGCGCGCCGGGAAGCTGAGATATCTGCACTTTAAGGGATTCCAGGTAGCCTGAGGTGCAGGAACCTGCCGGTTCCAGAGCCTGCACGAGCCTGAGGGCTTCAGGAAGCCTCCGGGGCCAACCGGGCGGAGAGTCCTGTTCAAAAATCGACTCGGGGGGCTGCTTGTGGAAACCGTCATCATCCAGATTGCGGATAAGCCCTTCGCAGATACGGCGGAGATCCTCGTCTATGGGCTGCAACTGGAGCTGCCTGAGCAGATGCTCCTGAAGAGTCTCTTCCCGGCTCAAAACCCCTTCGATAAAGTTACGATGCTCATCCGATTCAGCCGGGCCGCTTCCCCGTTGTACAAAACCGGGATCGGAACTGGTTTCAAACCAGGCGTCTTCTTCCTTCCGCCGTCCCTCCGCGGCATCCAAAGAGAGCACCGCGGGGTCTTCCAGCACCTCCAGGGCAGGGTTCTGATCCAGCATCTCTTCGATTTTTTCCCGCAGTTCCACAATGGGCAGGGCCATAAGCTCCACCGACTGGATTTGCTGCTGTGCCAGGACTAACCGCTGTTCCTGACTAAGGACTGGGCGCTGTAGCTGCACGGGCAAAAACTCCGCAATTAGGATAAAGGGTCTTCAATTCCCATTTACCATATTAAAGCATGAAGGCCCCTTGTCAAGAATAATTGGTGTCTGTCTGTAATGTGTCTACATTATAGACAGATTCTAATCAGCTGCGGCTTAGCCACTTGACCGCATTACGGATCAGCTGAGCCATACCAGGGTTGGCCGCCGCCTCTATCGTGTGCCCCGGGGTGAGGGCGGCAGTCCTGCCCTTCCCTATCTCCTGACACCAGCCGGTGAGAATTCCGGGGTTCTTCTGCGAACCGCCGATCATGAAGGGGCTGATGTCCTTTACCCGGATCTCGCAGTGATAATGTTCATCGGGAGCGGTGAACGGTTCTACCCCTTCCACAATGGGGTGGCTGCCCTTAATCGGCACATAGGTAACCGGAAGCTGCGGGGGATGATGCAGGAAAGTTCCCCCGGACATCCTGAACCACTTCTCTCCCGCGTCGTCAAGAACCGTACCGCAGTGAATAAAGAGGGCCCCTCCCCCTCCGTTGACAAAATCCCATACAAATTTTTCCCTCTCGCCCGTGATCCACTTGAATTTGGAACCGTCGGGGAGTTCCTGGTTCTCGCCCTTCTGGGAGATAAAAACCGCCGCTTCGTCCGCAAGCCTTGACCAGGGAATCTCTTCCGGGTTTACCGTAGCAACAAAACCGTCCTTGCCGAGAGCGGCCTCCATTCCGGCCAGAATCACATCCCTGGGATGCCATTTGTCTTCCATGAGCATATAGATCTTCTTCATCGCAGTCCTCCGTTCTCTTTAATTCAGGATACTCCCGAATTACCGGACGTGCAAGCGTTTTCAAAATACGTATCTCCGAAGGGACGCATCCGGCGCCCGCTTTTTGCCTTGTAGCGCCGTTTCTGTTCCGATATAGTTGAGCCATGAACGATACAGGAAAACGGCTGGAGGCTCTGGGCTGCGCTGTTCCGGAGATCCTGCTTCCCGCTCCGGGAGTAGACCTGGAAAAATGGGCGGTGGTGGCCTGTGATCAGTATACCCAGGATCGCGGCTACTGGGAGAAGGTTGAAGCATTTACGAAAGGTTCCCCTTCGGCGCTGAACATCATCTTTCCCGAAGTCTACCTTGGGGACTCAGGCCGGCAGGAGAGGATTAAGGCGATTCATCAAACCATGGATTCCTGGCTTGCCGGAGGGATTCTTGCGCCGCCCCGGAAAGGCTGCATGTATATAGAGCGGATCTTCGGAGAGAATTCCTGCAGACAGGGGCTTCTCATGGCGCTTGACCTGGAACAGTATGACTGGAGGCCCGAAGGGCGGCTGATGATCCGCTGTACCGAAGGGACGCTTCCCGAGCGGCTCCCTCCCCGGATGGATATACGCCGGGGCGCTTCCCTGGAGATTCCCCACATTCTTGTTCTCATTGATGACGCGGACTTAAGCCTCTTTCCCGCCCTTGCAAAGCGGGCAAAAGCTTCCGATCCTGGGCGCGGGGAAACAGGACGCAGCGCATACCGGAGTCCCCTGATGCAGGATTCCGGGGAGATTGCCGGCTGGTTTCTTGAGGATGAAGAAGACTGGGCCTTTATTGCCGGCTGCCTTGAGGAACTCTCCCGCCGTTCCCTTAAACGCTACGGTTCTGCTTCGCAGGAGCCCTTTCTCTTTGCCGTGGGAGACGGAAACCATTCCCTGGCCACCGCCAAAAACATCTGGGAGGAGTACAAAAAGACCCATGCCGGGGAAGCGGGTCTGGACAGCCATCCACTGCGCTGGGCCATGGTGGAAATCGGGAATCTCTATGATGAAGGCATACGCTTTGAACCCATTCACCGGGTTTTGTTCGGCACGGACGAAGAGCGGCTCTGCAAGACCCTTTCATCTTTACCGGGTTTCAGTGTATGGGAAGGGACAAGCCGGGAAAACCTTCTTGACTTCGTGAAAGACGACAGGGCCCGGGGCAGCCGTTACGGCATCCTGAGTGCCGGCGGACGAAAAATCAGCCTGGTGGAAAGCAGCGAGACGGGGATCTCCACAACGGCCCTGCAGCCCCTGCTTGACAGCTTTGTCCGGGAAACAGGCTGCGGAATCGACTACATCCACGGAAGCGGCGAAGTCTTCCGTCTGGCGGAAAGCGGAGGCGCGACAGGGATACTGCTCCCCCCGGTACGGAAAAACGGCCTCTTTGAAACGGTGGCCCGGAAAGGCCCCCTGGCCCGGAAAAGCTTCTCCATGGGGGAAGCGGCGGAAAAGAGATTCTATCTTGAATGCAGGAAACTTAAACGCTGAGGATGGCCGCCGAAGCCACGGAAATAGAGCATATCAGCCCGGCAATCGCAAGGTCAATCTCACCCCCGTGTGGTTGAGGGGCGGAATTTGGCGCATGGCGCCGCTGCGTTTACCCGCCTCCGCGTTACCGGCTTAGGCTTTTGGCGCTATGGCGTCCCAGATGCTTTTAAAACCGATCCGCAGGCCCGGCAGGATGGAAACGGCCAGGGCTTCAGCATTGCTGTAGACCCTGGAAATATAATGCTCCGGCGGTTCGTCGTCCCCTCTTTCAAGAATATGCACCTGGATATTCTTTGTTTCCGGGTCAATGATCCAGTACTCCCGTACCCCCGCCTTGAGGAATTTGGTGAATTTGCGAAGCAGGGGAATTTCGGTATTTGAAGGGGAGAGGATCTCGATAACCATATCCGGCGCCCCCCGGCAGGCCTTTCCGTCGGCAATTTTGGATGCATCGCAGATGACCAGCAGATCCGGCTGGACAACCGTATCGTCGCTTTCATCATCCCTGGGGAAAAGCCGCACGTCAAAGGGCGCCGCAAAGACCTGGCAGGGCTTGCCCTTGAGAAAATTCCAGAATTGTCCAAAGAGTTCCCCGCTTACGATTTGATGATTCACCGAAGGCGCGGACATCATATAGGCCTCGCCGTTTATGATCTCGTAGCGTTTGTCAGTTTCCCAGGCAGAATAATCCGCATAGGTGTAGCGGCTCGTTTCCGTTTCGCTTTCAAAATCGTTTTCATAGGCTGTTGACATGAGCGCTCCTTCCCTTGAGTATAAACGTCCCTGACGAATAAATCTATGACTGACAGCTCCGAGTTTTTTTGGCTCACGTGTCTTACTGGTAACGGATGTGCCGCCCTGATTAATTGCCCAATACACTTTCCCGTTACGCCGGTTGTAGCGCAGCACGTCGTTCATGTTAAGGCGGATTCCCGGAAGTTCCGTTATCTCCGAAAGGGCCTTGCCTTCCCCGTCGATTACCAGCATGTACGTGGAGTATTCATACACATAGGTTGTTTTCGCGTCTTCATCGGAAGTACATACCGTAACGGAACCGTCTTCATTCACAAAGGTCAAAAAGGCGAATTGGATTCTGACGATCTCTTTTCGCAAGCTCGGTCATAATATCCGCGCTTATGTTGTTTTGGATAACAACAAGTGATATTAAAACACTGCTGTCCGGTTTAATCACAACAACCCCTCCAGCAAGAGCTGAGGCGAAACTATTTTAGGCGGAGGAGGCCTGTTCGTACATAACTCCAGAATAGACCCTTTGGTAAGAAGCGTCG